>NZ_CALGPY010000005.1:300000-570795 GCF_937959485.1 uncultured Campylobacter sp. | reverse complement strand
CCGAAGGAGGAGAATATTTATTTTTTTGGCGGATTATTTCCGCGACCTTTACCACTAGGTTTACCGGTAGTGCTCGGACCATTTGGCGGTCTAACTTCTGATTTTGCCATCATTTCTCCTTTATAAGCCAATCTGGCTTTTGATGCAAATTTGGCGACCTATATAAATTTAACCGGTCACAACTATAAAATCACTCATTCTCGTCGTCATCACCCAAATAATCATCGTTATTTGGATTATGCGCATCCGCCCAATCGTCCATATCGGCATCATTGTTTGGATTATTTATATTCGACCACAAATCAAGCTCGTCCTGGCTCATATCTGACGTATTCATTTTAATCACCTCCTTTCCGTAAGATTTTGATATAATTAGCGTAATTTTACAGAAAGGTTCGGCGACAAATGGCGACAGAAAATTATGATAGAAAATGCAAAGAGCTAGTGGACGATATACGAAATGGAGTTAGTCAGATAAGGCTTGGATTGACGAATTTCTTAATAGAATTTGTAGAATTCGACGAAAATTCAGATGACGAAAGCTATTTAAAAAAACGAGCAAAATCATACGAAAAGCTCATGCAAAGAGTTAAAAACAAAAATTTAAGCTCGCAAAAAATGGCGGATAAATTAAAAGCAATTTATAAATTCCTGCTTGATAGCGATGAATACAAAAAGCTTAAACGCTATAAGACGCTTATAGACGATAGCTTCGAGAGAAAAATTTTAGGCGATGAAATTTGCGAAAATATACAAGAGGGCTCAAAAATAGCTTTTGGTGATATGAACGAGCCAAGCGATACATAGCCCGTTGAATATGGATATGGCGTGATCACAAATCGATCGCCGCTTCTAGCGACCCGACAATCCGCGAGAACATTCGCGAATCTTTTTATCGTCCTTTAAACACTTTTTTAGTTGCCTAACGCAATAGTCTTTTTTATACTCCTCACCCTGCTCGCCGACGCACTTAGAGATAAAAGAGTATTCTTCATCTATTGAATAACGCTCCAAAAATATATCGTATCCGCCATAAGCTATCGCTCCTGCTACGACAGCACCGAACCAAAATCCACCACCTGATTTGATGGATGCTTGGTTCTTTTTCGCGGCTTCACCTATCAAGCTTTTAAATTTATCGCTACTTTGTATATCTTTCACGATTTTTTCCGCGTCGCTCGGACTAATTTTATTACCGTCTATCTCGATTTTAATGACTTAATACTTTCGTCGATAAGGGCGTTTATGCCTCTTAATAGGTCTTTGTCTATTATGTTGTTTACGAGATATTTTAAAATTTCGCTTTTGTCTATTTTTATCATAGCCAATCCCTTTAGAATTTAAATAATTCCCCATGCGCCATTATTTACACAAATAATATTCGGTAAAATTTCAAAATTAGAGCTAAACTTTAAAGTCTGAGGAACGGCGCGCCTATCATTTCTAACTCGTGATTTTTTGATAAATTTTAAATCTCGTCGTAGCGAGTTTTTATAACGAAATTTTTTCACATAAGAAAATACTTTGGATTTCACAGCAATTTTTCGAATTTTATTTAAAAGAGGGGCTTGCGCCCCCAAAGATTTAGCGATGCTTATGCGGCCGGATAAACCGATACTTTTTTGCGATTTTTATCTTTTCGCTCAAATTTTACGACGCCGTCGATCAGCGCGAAAATCGTGTGATCGCTGCCCATGCCTACGTTGCAGCCCGGGTGCGTCGCAGTGCCGCGCTGGCGGATGATGATGTTGCCCGCGCGAACAAACTCGCCGCCGAATTTTTTAACGCCCAAGCGGCGTCCGATACTATCTCTATTATTTTGGGTCGAGCCCTGACCTTTTTTGTGTGCCATTTCCTATCCTTTATGCGTTAATCGAAACGACTTTGACGCGGGTGTATTGGCGTCTGAAGCCGCGTTTTACTTTTGAATCTTTGCGTCTGCGTTTTTTAAAGATAACGACTTTTTTATCCTTGCCTTCACAAACGACCTCCAAAACCACCTTGGCACCCTTTACGAACGGTGCTCCTACCTTTAACTCGCCGTCGTTTAGCGCTAAAACTTCGCTAAGCTCGAGCTTTGCTTTCGGCTCAGCATTAAAATGGTCTAAATTTAGGTAGTTGCCCTCTTCGACCTTATACTGCTTGCCGCCGTGTTTGATGATAGCATACATCAAAAATCCTTTAAAATTTGGTAGCCAAAAAGGCATTTGCCGTGCAAAATTTAAAAGCCCGTTTGGTATGAAACTTTGAATATTATCCGAAATTTTATAAATTCCTACTGAAACGCCTCGCCAAATTCCTACGAAATTTCAAATTTCAAGGGCTCGGATTTATTTTAAACTAAAGATAAATGTGCTACTATCGCAACGAAATTTTTGAAGGAGAATTTTATGAGAAATTTAATAGCTGCGCTCGTAGCAGCGGTATTTTTTATCGGTTGTTCCAACTGGAATATATCCAACGAACCAAGCGGAGTACGCAATCAAACAAAATCCCAAAGCAGCAAAACAAATATCGGCGGCGTAAATGATAAAGTCCAAGAGGTCTCCACCGCAGGCACCACTGATATGGTCGAAACGACCTTGCCCGACAGCACAGGTATGACTAATGCGCCGAAAGACCGCAGCGATGCATTTCATATCAATCAAGTAATTTCTGCATGGAATAAACAGCCAGACTCCATCAAAACAACCGAAGACAATGGCAACATCTACACCTGGAAAAACTATAAGCCAGGCTGCGACGTATCACTTACCAGCGACTCGGAAGGCTACGTATCAAAATCCGCTATCAAATCAGCACTGTCTCAGTGTCTATAACCAACTTATCCGCGACGCCGAAATTTTAAAATTTCTTAAAATTTCGGCTTACGAGCGGGTCTGCTTCGTCAAATTTAATCTTAGAGTTATATGGTTCGCTCTTAAAAATTTACTATTCGTATTGTATAATCGAGAACTTTTAATCACTGGAGTAAAATATGAAGAAAATTTTATTTGCAGGTGCGCTTTTAGCGGCATTAGGAAGCTATGTCTCGGCAAGCGAACATGTCAAGGTCTATCACGGCGAGAGTTGCGGCTGTTGTCACAACTGGGCAAAATACATGGAGCAAAATGGCTTTGAAGTCGAGATGATTTCGCTGGCTGACGAGCCGCTTATCCAGAAGAAGAATGAGCTCAAACTTCCGCTGGAGCTCGCTAGCTGCCACACCGCGATCATAGATGGGTATGTAGTCGAAGGGCATATGCCAGCAGGTGAGATCCGCACGCTACTAAAAAATAAGCCTAAAGACGTCATCGGCATAGCAGTGCCTGGCATGCCGCTAGAAGCGCCAGGTATGGAGCAAGGCTCACAGCCCGAGGTCTATGATGTGGTAGCGTTTAAAAAGGATGGCTCGTATCAAAGCATCGCCACTTACAAAGGCAAAGAAAAAATCAAATAATCCGCCGCTTTAAAGCGGCAACTTACTTATTGGCTCGATAAAATTTTGCCTATTTATGGCTTGGCGCAATTTGCTTTAGCCGGCGAATGCTGCCACTATATGCAAAAATGACGCGCAAATTAATTTCAAAAACTAGCATGATAAAGGAAATTAAAATTCGGATGGATGGGCTAATAGGGGTCGAACCTATATTCACAAATCCAGAGTTTGTTGTCCTGCCATTAGACGATAGCCCATTGCGGAAGCGGTATTTTATAGAATTTTGCTTTAAAAAAGCATAAGAGCGGGCGGAATTTTAAAATTTTGCAAAATTTTAGATTGAATTTAAAGTCTTGCTGCGCCTAAACGATAAAGTTAAAACGCAAAAGCTAACGCTGCTTTCATCGGCTCCGATAAAAGAATATGGCTGCTCGCCGCGGAGCTAAATTTTAAAATTTGGCTAGTTTATCCTATATTCGCGCCTTTGCGAGCTATTTGTCGCAGGATGGAATTTTAGCATATAAGCCTTCAAAACATATATGTTTAGTGCTCGCTGGGCGCGGGCGCGGCCTTAAATGCTATAAATCACACCGAAAATCCGTAGCGAGCATAATTGCGACAAAACCCAAATACGGCGCCTAAATAAGCGTCAAATAGGCTTGCGACAGGATCGCGCAATGAGCCTATCAAATACTTGCCTCAAGCGGGACATAGAATTTATCACGATAAGGTGGAGTATAAACTAAAATCAAAGCCAGAATTTGAGTGCGAAGCTTGCATTAAATTTCTTGCAAAATCCGTTCGCAAACTCAAAAGATATTGCGAAATTGAGTAAAATTTGACTGCGACGAAATTTTCCCATATACTGTGTTAATACCAAACATTCGACGAATCAAATCAAGCACGACGAACGGAGTGAAATCTCTCATATATCGTTAATACGGCACAGGCTATTTTGCTAGACCAGAGCAGAAATATGCGAAATTTAACCTCGCGTATCATTTGAACACCTAGAAAGCACCTTGCTCCCCAGCTAAATAGCACGAGCAAATTCATATCGCGTGCTGTTCAAAACTCAAAAATTAATTGGAAATTTTAAATTTCGGGCGCGGGTTCACTTCTAAGTATTCGCAAAAATAACGTATCAAAGCTAGAAAAAATTCGCTTTATTGCACCTAAAATTTTGATGAAATTTCACGTATCAGCTCAACCGCCTCTTTTGCGTCCGCGCATACGAACTCGAAATGCGCCCGTAGCTCCGAGGCACTGCCGTAACCGCAGCTTACGCCCACGCTTCGCACCGCTGCCGACTTTGCCGAAATGGCGTCAAGCGACGTATCGCCGATCATAAAGATATTTTGGCTAACAGAAGACAGGATTTCGTTGCTGCAAATTTTGTCATAACAAGGAGTGGAATTTAGCTCATGCGCATCATAAATTTTACTGCCGCGCGCACCGCTTTTATAGCTCTCGCCCTCGATGCCGATACCGCTCTTTTGGCTCTTATCGCCAGCCTCATGTCTATCGCTCTTTACTTCGCTTAAATCTTTAAATGAAATTCTATCAGAATTTTGACTCGCAATACTGCTTAAATTTTGCTCGTAAACTTTGCTAGGATCAGGATCAAGCGCAGGAAGACTCTTTAAATCAGGCGCTGAAATTTCACTCAAAATCGCGCTCCTGCTAGCAGCACTTGTATTTTCATCGGCAGTCGCATCGTGAGTTTTACCGCGAGCCGCATGCGGGCTTTGGCTAGCGTTCGCGCCGTAAATTCCTAAATTTTCAAGCGCCTTTAAGATCGGCTCGGCGCTTGGTTTGGGATCTTGCACGTCCTCTCGCCCGACGATGGTACCAAAAAAATCAGCGATACCGAGATGCTGCAATAAAATTTTAGAAAATTTCGACGTCTTGGTCGTCACGACGCCTAAATTTGCAAACTCGCTCGCCGCCCTTACAGCCTCATACGCACCGTTTAGCAAAACGGTCTGATCCAAAAATATCTGCGCGTATCGATGTTTGTAGGCGAGCACGAAATCCCGCACATCCCGTGCCGCGCCCAGGCGCTCAAACATCACCTCTAACGGATGGCCGATAAGCCTTTTGATCGCTTCGTCGCTAGGCTCCGCGGCGCCTAAGTGCGCAAACGCGTAGTGGAAGCCCTCCAGTATAGCGGGCGTGGAGTCGATGAGCGTGCCGTCGAGATCGAAAAGCAGGGTAGTTTGAAATTTTGGCATTTTAAAATTTAATTCGGATATAAAAAAAGCGGAGCCGAAGCCCCGCTTAAGTAGATCTAGAAAAGACTATTTTCTAAATTTAGCATCAACGCGTCTATTTTGAGCGCGACCCGCTTTAGTAGAGTTTGTAGCGATAGGCTTAGACTCGCCGTAGCCTACGGAGCTGATCCTGCTAGCATCTACGCCGAAGGTTTGAAGCGCGCCCGCAACCGCCGCAGCTCTGCGCAAGGAAAGCTTTTGGTTGTAAGCGTCTGAGCCCGTGCTGTCGGTGTGGCCCTCTAAGATTACCTTGTAATCAGGATGAGCTACTAGCACGTCACTTACGTTTTTGATCTCGTTCATAAACTCAGGAGAGATTTTCGAGCTGTCGGTAGCGAAATTTACGCCCAAATTTAATCTAATGACTTTCTCGCAGCCGTATTCATCGACTACTACGCCGGCAGGCGTGCCAGGGCATCTATCGACATTGTCGCATACGCCGTCGTTATCTGCATCGGTGCAAGCGGTAGGCGTAACGACCGGAGCTGCATCTGCATGTCTCTTGCCGAAATCGACCGCAAAGCCTAGAGTGTAGAACAATACGTGGTTGCCGTCATCAAATCTGATAGCATCGCGTGCTTCAAGCTTCGTAGCGAAGTTGTCGGTGATATAGTATTTTAGACCCACGCCGTATTGACCGAAGCCGCTGTCTAGATCGCCGTCATTATAAACGTCTCTAGAGTAATCCATATAACCCAAACCTAGCAAGCCGTATAATTTGAAATTATCGGTGAAATTTACCAAGTCTTTTACAGCATTGATGTGATAATATTTAGCGTCAGGCTTATCGTTGCCTACTCTGTGAGCTAAATCCTCTACGCCGATATTGCGAGAGTAATCAAAACCAACCTCTATTTGATCGATAAACGAATCTTGTAGATTTTTGGCAAGACGTAGACCGAACATAAAATTCGAATCCAAATCCATATTACCCTCATGAGTCATTCCGCCAATAGTAGGGGTGATCTCCCAGTGATAATCAGCATCGCTAGCGAACAATGCGCCGGATGCACACAAGCTTAATGCAAGTAGAACTTTCTTCATTAAACATCCTTTCAAATAAAGTTATAATTCGATATTACCATAAAATTTTTAAAGAATTTACAAATTTGCGACAATTTCGCCACAAATTTGTAAAAAACATTATCTCTTAGAGAACTGCGGACTTCTACGCGCTTTGCGGCGACCGAATTTCTTTCGCTCGACCACGCGACTATCACGAGTTAGCAGACCTTTTGGCTTAAGAGCCGCCCTAAAATCTTTGTCCATCGCGGCAAGCGCTTTTGAAATTCCGTGCTTTAGCGCATCCGCTTGAGCCGAATATCCGCCGCCCAAAGTCTGCGCGGTGATATCCATCGAGGTCTCTTGCTTGGTCGCCAAAAGCGGCTGAACGACTCTTAGCTTGATCGCCTCGTGACCGCCTAGCCAGGTGTTTAGATCCATACCGTTTACTACGATCTTGCCGCTTCCCGGTTTTACCCAAACCTTAGCTACGGCAGTTTTTCTCTTTCCGGTTGCATAAATTGTCGCCATGATTATTTTCCTTTTTTAGTTGTTTGCGCAGTATGAGGGTGCTCGCCGCCTTCATATACGAATAGCTTTTTGATCATCGCCTTGCCGAGCTTCGTCTTAGGAAGCATACCGCGAACCGCAAGTCTGTAGAGCTTTGCGGGATTGTTTTTAAGCAGGTCTTGAAATTTCACGCTCTTTACGCTTCCGAAATAGCCCGAGTAGCTGTGATAAAGTTTATCGTCGCCTTTGTTATTGCCGGTAAATACGGCTTTCGAAGCATTAACAATAACGACGTAGTCTCCGCAATCCACGTTTGGAGTATAGCTTGGTTTGTGTTTGCCGCGTAGTAATACCGCAACTTCGGTAAGCATCCTACCGAATCTTTTGTCGGTCGCGTCGATAACGACCCAGTCGCGCTTAACTTCGCTAGGCTTTGTAATTTCTGTCATGGTTTCCGCCTTATTAAAATTTGAGCTGTGATTATATAGAAATATCCTTACGTATAGCTTAATTTAAGCTATATTTAATCTATCTGTACTCAAATTTTATCTAAGTTTTAAAATTTTATCCCTCCTCATTTACTTCGATCAGCTTAGCGCCCGCAGTTTCGAGAACCAGCACGAAGGCGCGCACTCGCGCATGCGGATAAAACTCGCGGGTTACGCTTTTATACCGCGCTACTTGAGCTTTGTTTTGCGCGAGGTATTTTTCGGAGCTTTTGTAATCAAAAAGCAAAATTTCATCCTGCCTAAAGCACGCTAGATCGACGCGTAAAAGCTCACCCTCCGCGCTTTTGATCGGCATCTCTTTATAAGCTTGAGCGCCTCTTATCAGAGCTAAAAATTCCTCGTTTTTGCTTAGACCAAGCGCCCGCGCCGCGATATTTTCAAAATCCGCATCATTTAAAAATTTAGCGTAGCGACCTCTTGTCAGGCTTACTCCTCGTAAAATTTCATCCGCCGCAAATCCTTCGCTCATCTCCAGAGCATAGTGCAGCGCCTCTCCGAAATATATCGCGCTTAGCGCCTCCGTTTCGCCGCTGGCTGCTTTTTCTTGCACGCTTTGAGGCTCGCCCGCTACGAGCGCGATCTTTTTGCGCAGCGGCTGCTCTTCTGATTTTACGGAGCTTGGGATTAAGTAGCCGTATTGAAAATCCGGGATATTCAGCCACTCCACGACGCCCGCGCCCTTGGTCTTTTTAGCGTAAGGCGAAAAAAAGCTATAATTGTATTGATCTATTTTTTCCTCGGAGCGTTTTACGATGATGAGCGAGCGTTCGGCGCGGGTAAATGCCACATAGAGCTTATTTATATCCTCTTCATGCGCAGAGCGATCGTTTTCATCCATTAATGCTGCAAATTCCGTATCCAGGCTCTTTCTGCTCGCAAATTTATAAAAAATTCTCCACTTATGTGTGGCGAAATCATAGTCCGTCGCGAGCTTTGAGCTCTCGCCCCGGTCTTTTCCTCCGATGCGGTCGCAAACGATTACGTGCGGGAACTGAAGCCCCTTGGACTTATGCACGGTCATAATTTTAATGCCGCTTTGTTCCTTGGCAAATACCTCCGTTTCGTCGTTTGCAAACAGATACTCGCTAAAACTATTAAATTTTGCCAGCGTCTCGAAAAACAGTAGCAGATCTGGATCGACAAAATTTAATTTCAGCGCACTAGCTATAAATTCTGCCGTTTTTTGCGCGTTTTTATGTAGATCAACCGCTATCTTTTTAAGCTGCCTCCCTAAAATCGCTTCGGCGTTTCGCAGATAAATTTCATCGCCACCTACGCAGAATTTTGCATATTGGATTACGGCATTTACCTGCTCGCTGCAACGCAGGGCCTTATTTGAGCCGCTGCAAACCTCGCAGAATTCTGATAGCATCTCTTTTAGTGCGCTTACGTGCTCGTTTTTCCAACATAAAATCGCTATATCATCAGCTCTCACGCCGCACTCCTCAACAAGTCTGCGCGCTTGCTCCGTAGCCCCCTTTAGCACGTCGTCGTATGAAAACGCTGCTACGTAGCCGTAATCGTCGCTTTGCACCTCAAATAGCGGCATTTGCGGATAAGAAAGAGGATAGTCCTTGATTTTTTGCAGTACCGAAGCAGGCAGATCGCTATCTAGCTTATTTGCTGCGATTTGATCTTCATAAGACGCAAATTTATCGCGCAGGATCTCATTTACAAATTTTACTATGAGTTTTAAGCTGCGATAATTGCGCGGCAGGCTCTGCGTTTTGATTTGACTAAACTGCTCGCGCAAAATATCAAAAATTTTTCTCTCTGCGCCGCGAAATTTATAGATGCTCTGTTTTTTATCGCCTACGTAAAAAAAGCTACCGCAGCGCTCTTCCGCTCCTTTGCCAGCAAGCGCCTCAGAGATTAGCGGCAGCATGATTTCATACTGGCAAATGTCGGTATCTTGGAATTCGTCTATTAAAATATGCGTGATTTTAGAATCGAGCCTGAAATACAAAAGCTCGCGGTTGCCCTGTAACGCCTCTGCGCTTGGATTTAGCAGCGAGTGCACGGCCGCAGTGACATCACCGAACGTGAGCTTGCCGCTTTTGCGCTGCACCGATTTAAGCGCTTCGGCATAAATTTTAATTAGTCCTGCCAGCTTAACCGCATATGTCGCATCCATCCACGCTATTTCGCGAGCTATGGCGTCTTTCAGCCTTGCTAGCTCGCCGTCAAGATGCGAAATTTTTTTAAGCTGCGAACGCGAATAATCAAAACTACCGTTAGCAAGAGCCGAAAGAATGAAGCCCGAAGATAATTTTGACAAATCGCTAACAGGGCTTAGCCCATTTACGGCTCCAGCGCTTACGCCCGCATCTCTCGCCGCTTTTTGCAAGCGAGATAAAATTTCATTTATCTCTGCTAGCGCGGAGCTTGCAGGAAGCGTGGGCGGATTTATGCTTATATTGCCTCTCCAAATGCTTTGTAAACTATTTAAAAACTCGTTCTTTGTCATTCCTGAGTCGCTTACATAATCCACGACCTCTCTTAGTAGCGCTTCGTTTTTACAAATCGCGCCTAAAAACGCCGCCTGCTGCACACCCAAAATCCCTTCATCGTTTTCAAAGCTCGGATCAATGCCGCTGTTTAGCGCAAAGGAGCGCAGAGCCTTTGCAAAAAACGCATCAAAGGTAAAGACGTTTAGGCTCTCGTTTAAAAATTTAGGCAGTAAGCGCTGTTGCGCTGCCAAAACCTCATCCGCGCTCATATTTAGATCCTCGCAAATTTGCGCCAGCTCGGGGCTTGGCACAAGGGCGCCGTCGCGCACGACAAGCAAATTTTGAAATTTCTCTACGATACGCGTTTTCATCTCAGCAGCAGCTTTTTTGGTAAAGGTAAGAGCTAAAATTTCATTGATCGGCTCGCCTTTTAGCACCAGCTCGATGAACCTCACTGCGAGATTGAAGGTCTTGCCGCTGCCTGCGCTTGCTTCAAGCGCCAGATAATTTTCAAATTTTGCCATCGATCTGCCCCTTGCAAATGATTTTATAATCGCAATATTCACAGCTTTGCACCGCCTCCGTGCGCGTAAAAGCGACCTCGCTTGCAAATTCCTTGCCGATAGAGCTTAGCGTCTCGCGTAGGTTTTCTAAGCTAGGCGTTTTGTCGCCAGGAGCCGCAAACGCGCAATCTTTTAGCGACAGATAGGCGCATTCGCATTCCTGGGCTAAAAGCGCGCGGTAAAATGTAAGCTGGAATTTTTCCATATGTTTTTTAGCTGAACCACGTTTGTAATCGATGATAAACTTCCGCCCTGCCTTATCTTCGTCGATGCGGTCGATCCGCCCGCTCAGCCGCACTCCGTCAAGCTCGCCTTTTAGCGATACTTCACTACCGCTAAAGCTCCAAATTTGCTCATGCTCTTCTAAAAGCTTAGCTAGCTTTTCTACCGATTTTAGCTCAAGCTCCGCATCAAAGCGCGCAATCTCTGCTTCTCGCGCAAGCTGCGAATAAATAGGGCGAAATTTTTCCATGCTAAATTTCATCCCCGCTCGCTCGTATAAACGCTGAAAACTCGTATGTAAAATTTTGCCCAAAAGTGCATTATCCTCGCCAAATTTTAGCCCCTCTTTTAGCCCGAAAACGTAGCGGTAATAATACTTCCTCTTGCATTCTAAAAACGTATCCAGCCGCGAAAACGATAGCTCCTCGGCAAAAAAATCATGGCGAGCCACAGGATCTTCTTGTCCGCATAAGGCGGGCTTAAATTCCTCTCGCCCAAAAAGCCGCAAATAATCCTCCTGCGAAAATTCCGCGTCTTGTTGCACTTCAAAGCTTTTCAAAAACCGCGAAGGCAATTTCTCGACGCTTTGCAGATAGCAAATCGCGCTTTTTTTAGCGCCTCTTAGCAAGCCGTCGTAGTAAAATCTTTGTAAATTTTCGCGGTCTGCATGGCTGATGAGCCCTGCTCTAGCGCGCAAAGCAGAGTTTAAAAACATCTCTCCGCTACTGCGCTTTGGCACCAGATCATCGTTAAAATCGGGGATTATCACGCCGTCAAATTGCAGTCCGCGGCTCTCTAAAAGCCCCATTACCGTGACCTTTCCGCCACTAACATCATCAAGCTTAATGCGCGAAATTTCTAACAAAAAAAGATCGATTAGATTGCCCAAGCTTAAGTTTTCATCCTTAAATTTTCGAAGTAAAATTTTAATTAGATATAGCGGCTCTTTTAGCTTTTCTTGCAGCAGCGCGTCGCTAATTTTAGGTAAGCAGGCGAGCTTGGCAATTAGTGCCTCGAAATGCTCGAAGCTTACTTGCTTTGCAAAATCGCGTGCGAACTCGCCAAAAAGCGCCTCATCCACACCCACACTCGCAAAAAACAGATCAAGCTCCTGCGGGTTTGGGCGCTGCGGATACTCATCTGCGCCCTCGCGTATTTTAGAGTGCCTAAAACGATCGCGCTGCTCAGGGCTTTTTGAATACCCATCTTCTTCCTCAAGCTCTATATGCTCCAGTTGCATAGAGTGTCGTAGGCTCTCTTGCTGCTTTAAAAGCTCTTGCCGTTTTGCGCTAACCGAATAATCGCGCTGCTGCGAACACTCCAAAGGCTCTTGCAACTCCGCAAAATCCAAAGAAAAGCTTTGCTCCTCCGCGCTGTCCGCGCGTTCCGCCGAAATTTCGCGCATAATTTCAAAATTTTCCGTATTTTCAAACTCTCGCGCAGACATAAAATTTAAATCAGTTTTGGAATTTGAAAAAATTTCGCAATCAAGCTCGAAATTTTGCTGTGCGAAATTTTGCGAAATAGAATTCTCCGAAGCGAAATTCCCTAGCGCTAAATTTTGCTGTACCGCGGAATCCTCCGTATCTAAAGATCCTCCATCCGGACTTTTGAATGCGCGGTAATCTACGCCAAATTTCGGCGTGCGCGCTTCTTTTAAGCACTGCGAAATTTTCTCTAGCGTTACGTAAAATAGGCTATCTTTAAGCTTCTCGCCCATCGCGAAATTTAGCATGCGGTGCGAGCCGCGAGCCTTTGCGATGCGCTCGTCATAAAGCCGCAGCGTGCCGGCAAAACTCTCGTCGGGCAAAATCACCGCGATGCGCTCCGGCGCGATGCCCGCGCGCACAAAGGATGAAATTTTTTCAAAAACATAGCTCGCCTGCAAGCTTCGCAGCTCAAAGCCTCTACACATAACCGCTCCGCCCACGCCTAGCGGCTCGCGGCTTAAAATTTCACCCGTACTAAGATTTACGCGGTAGGTAAAACCTGGCTCTAGGCTTATGCCGCAAAGCTCCTCCACCGCGCGCACGGGCTTGGAATTTAAAGTCGTGGCTCTAAAGCTCAACACAACCTCGCTAAGCTCTGCAGCACGCTTAAAAACCTCAAACTCAAATGCGCTAGGATTGCCGTCGATGTTGATTTCTATCCGCTCAAATCCGCGCAGATAGGATTCGTTTAGCTTATAAAGCGCAGGCAGCGTGATCTCGTCGTAAAATCCATGCTCGCGCAAAATCCGCGCATACGCCCCCACTAGCTCTCGCAGAATTTCAAAATGCTCGGCATACCACGCGTAGGTGTCGCTAAGATCGAGCGCATCGATACTCACGCGCTCCGTCGCAAGCTCCTTGAAAAAGCCGAAAAGATACTCGCGGTTGCGCATAAACTCGTAAAGCTCGTTAGGGAATTTAAGCCTCTCGCCTGCGCGCTTGCTCTCGTTTACCGCCTGCTTCATAAAAAGCGCGCGGTCTATCTCACCGCAAGCGACAAGATCCGGTACAAAAAGCGCCTTTTCGTAGAATTCCGCCAAAGTAATCCTAGGCGCCAGCACGCCGCCGCTCTCGCTTTGCAACGCCGCGCGTAGCGCACGCGAGCTGGTGTAGACAAAGAGATTTTTAGAGGGCAAATTTTTCAAAACAAATCCTTTAGAGCGATTCGCAGAACGCGGAATTTTGCGATATTTTAGCAAGAAATTTTTAGTTTGGGCTTTTAAGCAAAGAAGTTTTTGAAAAGCTTGAGAGGTTAAATTTTATCAAGTCAAATTTAGTAAGTTGGATGAGCGTAAAATTTTAATTTGCGGCGCTTTGAGCGCGGAAATATGCCTCGCTCCGCATTAATCGCGGCATATTTAAACGCAAAATTTTACGAGTGCAATTCCGTAAATTACAAAGCGGCAAAAACGCGATCAAATTTAAGCGGGCCCAAGATCGATCTTGTATCCCAGGCTCGGGACGTTTTTTATGATTTCACCACCCACTTTATCGCGGATACGCTTGACGAAGGTACGAAGCGCCGTATCGCTTACGGCTCCTTCAGTCCAAACATAACGCTTGATCTCCTCGTAAAGTACCAGCTCGCCCACGCGACTGGCTAGCAGCGAAACAAAAGAAAGCTCCTTTTTAGTAAGCACGATCTGCTCGCCATCCTTCAGTAAAATACGACGAAGCCCATCAAATACGTAGCCCGCACCCATATTTACGACTCGTACAGAGTCCAGCTTAGACTTCATCAGCGCACTTATCTCTAGCACAAATGCGGCGATATCTACCGGCTTAAAGTAATACCGCTCGACGCCAATCTCCATAACGCCTTTTAGCTGCTCCTCCCTACTGAAGCCGCTAAGCACCGCGATAGGGGCATGCGGAAAGATCTGCTTGATCTGACGTATCATCTCAAGCCCATCCTCGATCGGCATTAAAATGTCGGTAATGACGAGATTAGGGCTAAATTTTTTGAATTTTTTCACACCTTCAAGCCCGTTTTGGGCATTGTAAACGTTGTTAAAAATACCCTCAAACGCCTTATGCAGCGAGGCCAGTAATTTAGTATCATCCTCGACTAGCAAGACGTCCAGCTCTTTTAAAGCGCAGCTCATAGCAGACCCCTCAAGGCGAAATTTCAAACGAAATTCTTTCAAATTTTCTCTTTTATTGAGCTTAAAATAATGTTAAGTTAAAAATTTAATTTCATAAAGTAACACAACTCTTATTTTAGGTACAAATATGGGCGGGATTAAAAAACAAGCATGGATAAAAACCGCAGCCTAGGAATGGAGTAAAAATTTAAAATGACGCAAGCTAAATCTTATCGGTGCGAAAGAGATTTAAAAGGGGCTGAAAGTAAAATTCCAAAGCTGGCGCAGGTAAAATTTCACTACGCAGCGGAGCGGAATTTTATTTTAGGCAAATGGCTTTTAGAGGGAAATGAAACGGCGCCGATAAGGTTTTAGTAGGTAAACGGCGTTAGATAAAATTTTACGGACGGCAGGGCAGCTTACTAGCGAAACTTTTGACGACAACAAAACGGTTCGTCAAATTTAAAGGGCTTGAAGCTATGAGAAATGTGCCGCAGGATCTGCTTTGAAAGGGCTAAGCGTGCCAAGCCTGATCTTTAAAGTGCGTAAAATTTAGCCGCAAGCACTCTTATAAGCTAAGCGGATGCAAAAATCACACGAATGAAAAGCATGCGGCGCGCAGCCAGTTTAAATTTAAAACCGCGACTAGCACAGATCTGTTTCATCCAAAAAGCTTCTTAATCCAAAATCACCGCGGTAATCCTCAGCCCGCAAAAGTGCGCTTTGTGTACCTCTCCAGCCTGCAATTATCCAGGCTGCGACAGGCTTTAAATTTACGACGCAAAGACTGCGTTAGAATTTAAAGCCTTCCGCAAATTTAAAATTTTACCGCACGACCGCGGTAAAATTTAATGCAGGCAAAATTTCAAAAATCATAAAATTTCAAGAAATTCTTTGAAGATATATTTGCTCTCCGTAGGCCCTGCGCTGGCTTCCGGGTGGTGCTGCACCGAAAATACGGGGTACTCCCTGTAGCGCACGCCCTCGATCGTGCCGTCGAAAAGATTGCGGTGTGTGATCTCGCAGATCTGCGCTATCGTCTCGGGGACGTTGTAGTTGTGGTTTTGCGCGGTGATCTCGATCGATTTGGTGCGCAGGTTTTGCACGGGGTGGTTTGCGCCGTGCTGGCCGAATTTCAGCTTGTAAGTCTCATATCCCATCGCGTTGCTTAGCAGCTGATGACCCAGGCAAATTCCAAAAATCGGCACGCGCGCTTCGACCATCTTTTTGATCTGCGCGATCTCCTCTTTAAGCATGCGAGGCTCGCCCGGGCCGTTTGATAAAAACACGCCGTCGATCTGCCCCTCTTTAAATTTGGCAATCAGGCTCTCCGCTTTAACGTCGTGCGGGAAAACCTCGACGCCGAGCCCCAGATCGCAAAGCTCATTTAGGATGTTTCGCTTGACGCCGTAATCGATCACGGCTATCTTTTTGCCGCAGCTTGCGGGCTGGACGTAGCTTCCGCGCGCGGCGTTCCAGCGACCCGATGTGTGCTTATACGGCGCCTTCGTGCTTACGATGCTTACGTAGTTGATCTCCTCTATGCGCGCAGACTCGCTAAGCGCCTTTTTAAGAGCCGCCTTATCACTGATCTCGGTCGAAACGAAGGCGCGCAGGCTGCCCTGATCGCGCAGCATCTTGGTTAAAAATCTAGTGTCGATGTCGTAAACACCGAATTTTCCGTTTTGCAGAAAATAATCCTCCAAGCTCATCTGCGAGCGGAAATTTGAAGGCTCGTTGTTAAAATTTCTTACGAAAATTCCGCTGGCGTGGATTTTAGAGCTTTCCTTGTCGTTTTCGTTGATGCCTACGATGCCGATTTCAGGCATCGTAAAAATGATAAACTGCCCCGCATAGCTAGGATCGGAGATGATCTCCTCGTAGCCGGTGGCGGAGGTGTTAAACACGAGCTCGCCGAATGCGCTACCGCCCTTGCCGAACGCCTTGGCTTGTAGATAGATGCCGTTTTCTATGTAGATATACGCGTTCATCACAGCATGCCCCGTTTTCTTAGCTCCTCTTCGTAGAGCTTTTCAAACACGAGCTCGTATTCTTCGGTCCCGGGGATCAATTTTTGCTTGTAGCCCTCGATTTTTTCATAGACCGCATCCTCAATCTTTTGATAATTTTTAAGATATTCGTCGATCGCGTTATAAATTATCGTCTTTAGCCTGTTTTCCGAGACTTTGTAATCGATCAAATTTTTCTTCCAAACGGTTTCTAAAATTTTATGCGATATGGTGCCGTAGCGATCCTCGAAATTTAGCTCGAAATTCTCGTCGTTTGCGATGTGGCGTTTGATGAGCCAAAACATATCTTTTTTATTCACACTCATCTCATCTAGCTCGCTTATGCGCTCATCTATCAGATCGTTTGCGCGCTCGTCTATCGCTCTTTCTTTTTGCAGATCGCCCCTTATGATCTCGTCTGCTTCCTTGGCGACGGGCTCTATGCCCGCACTAAGCGTAACGCAGCCCGAGTTTAGCAGATCCAGCGCTATTTTATGCGCGATATATGGCACGTGTGGTAGTCGTATTCGCATGATCGTTCCTTTAAATTCAGTTCTACGAGCGGTTGCGCCGCCCGCAACGGGTGAAATTTTAAAATTTCACCGGGTTCATAAAATTATCGTGTCGCTTCTTTCGGGACTGGTAGAGATGAAACCCACCTTCGCGCCGCTTAGCTCCTCTATTTTGCGGATATAATTTTGCGCGTTTTGCGGTAGATCCTCAAATTTTGAAATTCCCTTGACGCTGTCCCAGCCAGGCATCTGCTCATAAACCGGCTCGGCAGCTTCCAAATCGATCGGGAAATAATCGGTCTCCTCCCCCTTGTATCGATATGCGCGGCAAATTTTAATGCTCTCAAAGCCGTCCAGAACGTCAAGCTTCATAAGTGCGAGCTTGTCGATGCCGCTAAGGCGCACGGCGTATTTCGTAGCCACTCCGTCGAACCAGCCGCAGCGACGCGCCCTACCCGTCGTAGTGCCGTACTCCTTGCCGATCTCGCGCATCGCCTCGCCCTGCGGGCCCTTATCCTCGGTAGGAAACGCACCGTTGCCCACGCGGGTGGTGTAGGCCTTTAAAATTCCCATCACCGTACCGATATCTTTCGGCGCGAGCCCGAGCCCGCTGCAAGCCCCGCCCGCGATAGTCGTCGAGCTCGTGACGTAAGGATAGGTGCCGTGATCGATATCAAGCAGGCTTCCTTGCGCGCCCTCTACAAGCACGCGCTTGTCGTAATCAAGCGCCTTCCACAGCATGTGCGTGGTATCGGCGATGTATGGCTCGAGCGCGCTTTTATAGCGCTTTAGCTCCTCGTAAATTTCAAGCTTGCTAGGAATTTTAACCCCAGCTTTTTCAAAAACGCTCTCATGCGAAGCAAAATCGCGCGATAGCGCCTCGGCAAGCCTTTCAGGCTCTAAAAGCTCCACTACGCGGTGTCCCGTGCGCGCGATCTTATCGGCATACGCAGGCCCTATACCCTTGCCGGTAGTGCCGATCGCGAGCTCGCCCTTGCTCTTTTCGCGCGCCTGATCGATCAGCGAGTGGTGCTGTAAATTTAAAAACGCCTTCTCGCTTATGAAAAATCTGCCCTTTAAATTTTCAAACTGCGCCATCTCAGTAATCAGCACATCGGGGTTGATCACGACGCCGTTTCCGATGATGTTGATGATATTTTTATGAAGCACGCCGCTGGGCACCAGATGCAGCGCAAATTTCTCGCCGTTTATAACGATGGTGTGGCCCGCGTTGTGCCCGCCGCTGCTGCGACATACGAAATCGTAATTCGCGCTTATCATATCTACGATCTTGCCCTTGCCCTCATCGCCCCACTGGGCGCCGATGACTACGTCAACTTTGCTCATTTCTCATCCTTTTGCATAATTTTTTCTATCAAAGCATCCACTAGCAGCGCAAAGCCGCTGGATTTTAGCCCGTCAATCTCGTAATTTCCGCCGTTACAATACACTGCGCCCGCGTCTAAAAATCTAAAAAATAGCGCGTCGTAATAACGCATTTTAGAGTAATACAGCAGCGAAATGCGGATATGTTCATAATCCACGCCTAGGTTTAAAATTTCATCTAAGCAGGGCTTTAGCTCTTCAGGTACCTGCGTGCGCAGAGCCTGCACGTCCTTTAGCGACGTAGCGCGAGCCGTAGCATCCAGCCAAGGCAAATTTTGCTCAAGCAGAGTCTCAATCTTGCCCTTTTCAAAAATTTCAAGCGGCAGGTTTAAAATTTCGCAGATTTTTTTCGGAATTTCGATATTGCTTAGCTGAAGCGCTGGCATAAGATCAAATTCTTTAAAAAATTCCTGCGCGATTTTGATCGCAAGGGGCAAATTTTTCTCCCCGATCAGCTCCGCGCCGATCTGATAAAACTCGTCGCTTGGGTATTTGAAGGTCGGCTGGACGTAAAATAGCCGCCTTAGCTTATCGTCTTTCAGCCGCTTGCGCACGATACGCACGACGTCCACGGTGCTGTCTGCGCGAAGCGCAAGCTCGTGGTTCGTGGGATCGGAGAGCTTAAGAAGCTTCTGCGGCGCGACGCTTAGGTGCTGATGATATGAAAAATATGGCGTTAAAATTTCGCTAAAGCCGTTTTTAACGAGGATTTCGCTCGCTTTATTTTCCAGCTTGCGCTTGAGCTGCGCGCTCTTTCCGAAATAAAGCCTCGAGCCGTTAGGTATCTCGTGATCGAAATCGGCGCTAACGCTATCTATCATGCTGCCTCCAAATCGCTTATGAACTGATTTAGCCGCGTTTTAAAGCTCTGAATGAAGCTTGCCAAAGCGCGATAATCAAGCGAAAGAATATCTAAAATTTGCTTACGTATTTCTGTAGTTAGCGCAAATTTCTCGCTGCCCGCGCTTTGAGTTTTATTTAAAATTTCGCCGAATTTTGCTCTAAAGCCTTCAAACTCTCCGGGGCTCAGATCGCCTGTTTGACCGCGCGCGATGAAGTTTAGCGCCAGATCCTTATAATCAAGCGCGTTTAAGAAGCTGATAAACTCATCTTTGTCGATGGCTGCGAGCTTGGGCGTATCTTTAAAGCGCGCGATGAAAGCGTCTATCTCTCTGCGATCAAGCGCTTTTGCGATAAAATTTCCCTGCAGATAGTTAAATTTCAAATTATTTAAAAGCCGCAGCGATAGCGCATTTTCGACGCCTTGAGCACCGAGAGCAAAACCAAACTCCCGCTTTAGCTTGCCTGTGATCTCCACCATCGTTCGGATAGCATTTTTTTTCTTGCCTATGTCAAGGCAGAGCTCGCGGTCGATTTTAACGATATCGAAAGGCTGGGCATTCAGGAATGGGATATTATTTTTATTTGCGCTATTAAGAGCAAATTTAACCCCAAGATCTGCATAACGCCCACGCGCAGGGGCGAATTCCTTAAAATTTCGCTCGCTAAAATCGGTTATCTCAAACATCAACTCGCCTTTTGCATTAGCCCTGTCTCGCAAGCTGTGAGCTACGAAATCGTAAAATTCGTCGTTTGCAAGCACGGCTAGACTTACGTTTATAGAGCAGTTTGCGCCCGTTTGAGCATTAAATTCCATCATCTTTGAAAACGCAAATTTTGAGATCGGCAACTCAAATCGCGGCTCGCCTAATATCTGCGCAAAATCCTGCGGGGCAAGAATTCCGCGCTTTCCGCGATCCCAGCGTAAAAGCAGCTCATATCCATAAATCTGTGCGCCGCTAATGATCGGCTGATAAAGCACAAAAAACTCCCCTTCTTCGATCGCCGCAGCAATCCCTTCCTCGCTAGGCCCGTCTGCTTCGGCGCGCTCAAAGATGCAGTAGCGGTTTTTACCACTCGTTTTAGCGCGATACATCGCCCTATCTGCGCGCGATAAAAGTCCTGGAAAATCGATCTTTTCGCTGCCGTCGTAAAACGCCGCGCCTACGCTGATGCTCGCGCTAATCTCATTGCCTTTGAGGTTAAATTTCATCTTTGAAATTCCAAGCAGACGATCTAATAGCACATGCGCGGCATCCTTACTTTGCAGATCACCAATGATAGCGCCAAACTCATCACCGCCGAGACGCGCCAAGATATCGCCCTTGCGCAACAGCCCGCTCATCGCCTTTGAGATAGCCTGCAAAAACATATCGCCGACCTCGTGCCCGTAGGTGTCGTTGATCGCCTTAAAGCCGTCAAAATCGATGAAAAGCACCGCCATAAGCTTAAAATTTTCGCCCGAGTTTGCGGTAAATCTCTGCGCAGCCTTCATAAAATACACTCTATTTGGAAGCCCGGTAAGCGCGTCGTGATGGGCGATCTTAGCTAGCTCGCTCTCTTTTTGCTTGATCTGCGAAATTTCGGTAAACATCAAAATGAAATTTGAAGTAAGCGAAAAATCATCCTTTATCGCAATTGCCGTAAATAGCGCAGGAAAGGTGCCACCACCTCTTTTTAGTCCGTAAATTTCATCTTTATAGGAGGTCTGTTTGCCAACGAGATTTTTTCTAATCCTCTCCATCACGTCTGCCCCGCCCTCCGTAGGAGCGAAGAAATTTGGAATTTTGCCGATAGTTTGGCTTTCGCTATAGCCGGTGATTTCATAAAAGGCGTTATTAGCGCGCAGCACTCGACCGCTCTCATCTGTGATTAAGATCGCCTCTAGCGAGCGCGAAAAGACGTTGGCGTTTAAATTTAACTCCAGCTCCGTCTGCTTGCGCGAGCTAATATCTTCGAGCGTAGTTTTTACAAGGCGAGAGCGAGAGCCGTGCTTTTCGGTGACGTAGCCTTGCATACTGATCCAAGTATAGGCATTAGCGGCGTTTCGCAGACGGAATTCGCAGCTAAAATCGCTCCTAAGCCCGGCGGTGCATTCGCGGATCATTTTATTGAAATTCTCTAAATCCGCGAAGTAAATTTCATAACTGAACTCCCCGAAGCTCATCGCAGTATTTAGCCTTTTGCCGCGATATTTTAAAATTTTAAAGTAATTTTTATCAAACGACAGCGTCTGCGCATCAAGATCGATTAAGCAAGTGCAAAAATTCCTAGTCTCGATTACGGTGCGGTAAAAGTCCAAATCCTCCTGCAAGCCGCGGATCGCCTTAACATCGTCATCGATATTTTGAAAATAAAATGCAGCCCTGGCGGCGGACTTTTTGACATAGATGCTCACTTCGTAGCTATAGCGGATATTGTCATTGTGGCGAATTTTATAGCTTTGAGAAAAGCTTAGCTCTTCTGAAGGCATATCGGCTAAGCGGTTTAAAATTTCATTTTTAGCCTCATTCGCATCCTTTTCATCCAGCAAATCCCATAGCCTTATCTCGCCGCTTAAAAACTGCGCCCCTTCGTAGCCCCAAAGCTCTTTTATATTTTTGCTCGCATCTACGATCTTGCCCGAAGTGTAGTCAAACACGAGCGTAACGATAGGCGCGTGATTTAAATACTCATATTTTTGCTTAGTTTCATCGTAAAATCTGCGATATTTTGACGCATCCAGTACCACAAAAAGGGTTGAAATTTTACTTCCGTCGCGGATATAAGATTTTTTAACATAAAGATCTTTGACGCCATTTTTGGTCTCTTGGCGGGTTACGACATAGTTTTCTTTGACATAGTTTGCGCGCTGGGTTTGATAGGCGTGATCGTAAAACGAGCCTGCTTGCAGCGCGAAGATATTCCGTCCTACGACGTCATCGCCGTAAAGCTCGCGTGCGCCGTTGCTAGCGCTTTCGATCGTGCCTGCTACGTTATCGATGCTAAGTACCGAAAGGGAGCTATATTTTAGCGCATCTTTAAAGCTGAGGCTAAAATCTCCGTGGCGCAAATTAGACTTCAAGACCTCGTCTATGGATTTAGAAATTTCTAAGACGGAGCTTAGCGGATTTAGCGCTTCTATACCGCGGATTTTGGAGCGATAATCCCCTTGGCGCAGCGCGTTTTGAACTGCCGCTAGCGGGATGAAAACGCGCTTTTTTAAAAACGTAAAATTTGAAATTAGAAGGATTAAATAAGCTAAAATAGCCGCTGCTAGCGCTACGACGATAAAATCGTCCACGCCCAAAAAATAGCCGGCTCGTTCGCGAGCCATTACGAAATTATCCCCAAATTTCGCAAGATATGCAAAGCTTAGTCCAGATTCGTCTTCAAAGCTTACCACTTCGCCTAGACGCGAAAAATCAAAATCCTGCCCTAATATATCGGTTGCGCTGCCAGGAGCGTTAAAAAATTTGCCTTCGGTATTAAAGACCAAAATATCTCCCAGCGAAGAGAGCCTGGCAATCGGCCTAGCGGTGTTGGCAAAGCCTAGCAGATATGAATCAGCGTTTACGCGCTTGATCAAAAAATACCGCCACGCCCTGTCCATCATCATATAGCGCGATACCCATTCATCCTTTTTTAGCTCGCTTGTGATATCCGCAAGCCGTATCTCGCCAAGATCCGAAATGCGCGCATCCGATGAAAAATGTGCTAAGCTCTCCTGCTCCGCGCCGCGGGCGCGCAGATAAAAAATAGCGTCAAATCTATGAGAAGATTTTACGACGTTGCGGATCAAATCCGCGTAAAGCTCGCTTTGCGCAGCCTCATGCCTTGCGTCCAAAGAAATGATATTTTCTTTTAGAATTTCAAGCTCGCTAAAAAGCGACTCGTCGGTATTTTTAAGTAAAGTAATCGCCGTACGCGTCCGCAAATCAAGCTGCGTAGCGATCCTAGTGCGCAAAAAGCTAATCTCGCAAACTACTACAAGCGTAAGCAGCGCAGCGCCTAGAATCAAGGCGGCGTTAAATCTTTCGGTAACGAAGTCTTTTTTGTTTTTCATGCCAAATTCCAAATTTTGAAGGATTTTAGCAAATTTCGTTTTAAAGCCTATTTAAGCTTCGATTTTTGCACCGCGCGCGCCCAAAAAATGCATCATTAAAAGTACCGCGAAGCTAAAGAGTAGCATCAGCGCCGAATACGCGTGAGCCTGCGCAAAATCGAGCGTCTCAGTCGCTTCATAAATCGCAATGGAGGCAACCTTGGTCTGCTCGCTCACGCTGCCGCCGATCATCAGCACGACGCCGAACTCGCCCATCGTATGCGCAAAGCAAATTACCAAGGCGCTAAGCAGGGAGTGGCGTATCGCAGGCAACGCGACTCGAAAAAGCTTGGAAAAATAGCCCTTGCCGAGTGAGTCGCACGCCCAAAAAAGCGAGCGCGGAAGCGAGCGAAAGCCCGAAACCAGCGGCGAAAACATAAACGGTAGCGAGTAGATACAGCTCGCGATCACGAGCCCGCCGAAATTAAATACGAGCCTAAGCCCAAAATGTTTGTCGAAAAACTCGCCCAGCACCGAATAGGGCGATAGAAAAACGAGCAGGTAAAACCCTAACACCGATGGCGGAAGCACGAGCGGAAGCGAGATGATCGATTCGATCACGCTTTTGCCGCGGAAATTTTTTCTCGCCATAAAAAACGCGAGCGGCATGCAGATGATAAACAACGCGAGCGTCGTCAAGCTGGCAAGCTTTAATGAAACGAGAAACGGCGTGTAATCGAGCCCCTTTAGAATTTCAAACATTTATCCTCCGAGCCGAGCCGCTGGGCCCAAACTATAAAATCTTAAAAGCCTAACCCTACTTTAAAATTTAGAGGCAAAGCTAGATAGAATTTGCGCAAACCTCATAGTCATAAGGCTTTGCAAAATGAAATTTTAAAAATTTCACGCAAGCTAAAGCGAGCGGAATTTTATAAAATTGCTTGGCTAATAAATTCCTTCAAGCGTGCAAATTCCGTCAGGCATTTAAACTCTACTAAGCTGGCAAATTTTTAAGACCGCGAATTTTGCCTAGCCAAATTTCAAAAAGCTTCAATAGGCTTGAAAACTTGAGCGGGCAGGATTTATCTGAGCGCAAATTTCACGAAAGATAGGCTAAACGACGCCCTCTGAACGACCTAGCGAAATTTCATTGAGCCCGACAAGACGAAATTAAAATTTCGCATAAACCCAAAAGACCCGGTTAATGAAATTTTGCCGCAGCTCTTATTAAGCGAGTTTAGCACGCAAGCTTCAAGCCGTTAGAGCTTTTAAAATTTCAAAGCCACAAAATCCAGGTAAAATTCTAAATCTGAAAATTTTAAGTTTCTGCGAAGCTTCACATTAAATTTTTTACCAAAATCGCATGATAGAATTCGCGCAACTCCTGCCAAAAAAGTAAGCTAAAAGTCGCTAAATTTAAAAATAAACCCACCACGCCAATTAATAAATTCAAAGAAGGAATTTAACGGCACCTGTCTGCGCAAAATCTAAAATTTAAGCTTACTTTCCACACGCTATCTAGTCTTGCATTGCGGTTTTACTCTAGCCTACGTTTAAATTTTGTGTTTCATGAAAATCTAAGCGCGATGCGAATGAAATTTTAAAATCTCACCGTATTTTGCGGGCAAATCTAGCTAAAATTTCGCAAAATCCCTCGTCTAAATTCCATAAAAGCCTGTATTTAAATCTCTAATCTAGTTGAAGTTTCCTACTTAGGCGCACCTAAAAGCTTATCTGCAAGTTTAAATTTTACGCAGAGTGATATTAAAAGCTTTGGCACCCGCTTTGACCTCGTCGCCTACTTGCAAACCCTCGGCTTCTGCATTGCTTAGCACCACTTCGCACAGCTGGCTGCCGATCGCTACGACAGCCACTTTGACCCCGTCGCGTGCTTGCAAATCGACGATCTTGCCCGCGAAAGAAAACTTCTGCGAGCCGCTAGTTTTAAGAAAAATTTCCTCCGGCGTACCGGAGCGGACGATTCTGCCGTCCTTCATCTCATAAACTCGCTTGCAAAGCCTATAGATCTCGCTTACGTCGTGGCTTACCAAAATCACGGTCTGATGAAACTGCTCGTGGATCTTTAGCAAATACTCTTGGATTTTTTCGCGCATCGTAAAATCAAGCGCCGAAAGCGGCTCGTCAAGTAGCAAAATTTCAGGCTCTTGCATCAGTGCGCGGGCAAGTGCCACGCGCTGTTTCTGCCCGCCACTAAGACCCTCGACGCCGGATTTCGCAAACTCGCTAAGCTCTAAAATTTCAAGCAGCATCGCAGCTTTTTGCGGATCGTTTCTGGCAAAAAGTAGATTGCCCGTCACGCTCATATTCTCAAAAAGTGCGTAGTCTTGAAACAAAAAGCCGATCCTGCGCTTGCCTGCACTTAAGAACTCATTGCCTTCTTGAAGAACGCGATCGCCGTCTTTTATGCTACCGCTATCTGCGCGCAAAAATCCCGCTAAAATGCGCAACAGTGTAGTCTTACCGCTGCCACTGCGCCCATATAGGCATACAAACGAGCCTTTGTTAATCTCTAAGCGAGCATCAATCGAGAAATCATCACTGATTTTTTTCTTACAATCAATCGTTATCATATTTTTCTATATATATCGCAGTGGCGCTAATGTATGCGAAAACCTCGTCGCCCTCGCGTAAAGCAAGCTCCTGCGCGCAATGCGCGCTAATGAGCACATCAAAGCTTATCTTGCCTTCAAACCTGAGCGTGCATAGAATTTCACCCAAGCTTAGGCTCGTAATCTTGCCGTGAATTTCATTTTCGCTAGATACACCACTTAGGGCTTCGCGAGATAAAAGCACATCGGTGCTTTTAAAGCCCACGTAAACTTCGCTGCCCACCTTAAGCTCGCTACTTAGCTGCAGAAATACGCCACGTAGCTTGATGCCGCCTGCGATAAATCCTACAGAATGGATGCCGTCTTTTTGTAAAATTTCGTTGATTCTCGCTCTAATCATTAAAACTCGTATCCGTATTTAGCAAAGATCGCCCTACCCTTATCGCTTAGAATAAAATCATAAAACGCCTTGGCTTCGGCATTGTCTTTGGCGCGATTTAGCACGACCATGCCCTGGGCTATCGGCTCGTAGAGGCTGGTGTCGACCAAGACGAAATTTTCGCCCTGCTTGCAAGGCTTGCCGTTGCAGCCGTCCTTTGCCATCTTAGGCGCATACATCGCGCTAGCTGCGATAAAGCCGACGTCGGACGCTTTAAGCGCTTGCGAAAGAGCCTCGCCGATCGATTTTGCTTCTACGATTTTGCCTTTAATCTCATCGTAAACTCCCGCTTTTTGGAAGGCCTCCACGCTTGCGGTGCCGTAAGGAGCGGTCTTTGGATTTGCTATCGAAATCGTTTTGACGCTAGGGGCTTTTAAAGCTTCAAGCCCTTTGCTAAGATCTACGCCGCGCACGCTAAACATCGCGACCTTGCCCTTTGCGTAGGTTTTGGCAGGCGCCGTCGCAAAGCCCTCTTTATGCAGATCGTCTGCAAATTTCATATCCGCCGCCATAAAAATATCAAACGGCGCACCGTTTTTGATCTGCGTGCTAAGCGCTCCGCTTGCGCCCAAGCTCACGTTTAGCGTGGTTTGCGGATGCAGCTTGGCAAATTCTGCCTTGATCTCGTCAAACGCATACGTCGTGTTCGCAGCGGCTGCTACGCTGACCTCTCCAGCGCTTAGCGCGCCTGCCGTTAAAATTCCTAAAAGCACCGCTTTCAACTTCATTTTATGCCTTTCGTTTCGGCTCTCACCGAGAATTGAATTGTATCTAAAATTTTAAATTTACGCCTTAAATTTTAAAATTTTGCGCACCCAATTTCACCCTATTACGCGCCAATAATGATCTCGCTAGGCTCGATGATCGCCGTTACTTCATCTCCTACTCCTAGAGCCATCGCGGTGGCAGATTCTCGCGTGATGATCGCGGTGATGTTTTGATGCGAGCTTGTGCCTAGACAGATCTCTGCGTTTACCGCGCCGATTTTGACCTCGCTAATCGTGCCCTTGATTTGATTCGCCGTACTAAGTTTTAGCTTCTCCAAGCTTCCTTTAGCGATGATGACGCTTGGAGCTTTGAATAAAAACAGCACATCCTTGCCAGCCTTCAGCCCTAAATTCTTTTCGCTCTCTACGGTTACCGTCGCGCATAAAATTTCGCCACCTGCGAGCTTAGCCGTGATTTGAGAATTTACAGCGCCTATTTGAACATCCGTAATCTCAACGCTTAGCTGATTGCGTGCAGAAAGCTTCATACCGATCTTCTCCAGGCTTAAAAGACTCTCTTCTGTAATCTCGTCAAGCTTTAAAATTTCACTCAAAAACGTCTCGCCCGCGTGGCTGATAGCATCATAAGCGCGAATCAGCTTGTGAGCGTATGGAGTGAGCTCCGAGCCGCTATTTTTCTTTGTGCCTTGAGTGCGGACGATGAGGGGTTTTTTGCTCGCATTGTTGATTAAATTTAGCGCGTCCCAGCCGTTTTTATACGACACTCCTACGATCTCTGCGGCCTTTGTAATGCTTTTAGTCTCATCTACGGCCTTAAGCAGCTTAATGTGTTTGGCTAAAAGCGATGCTTTGTTGCCAAGCAGGAATTCCAAAGCAAATTTTGCGTCCATTTTCATCCTTTCTTATTTACTTTCACGTGATTTTATAATATATCCTCTGATATATTTCTTAAAGAGCTGCAGGCTTTATTCTGCGATATAAAGAGGGAAATTCTATATGAAATTTTACCTTTATTGACAAAATTTCTTTAAACTTGTAAAATCGCCACTTTGATTTATAAAGAAGGGTCACATTTTGAAATTTATAAAAATTATATTCTTAGCCGCGGCATTGGCACTCTGCGGTTGCTCGCAAAAGCAAGACGTAGCGCCTAGCGATACGGATGGTTTTGATGAGGAGTTCGCGCAGCGCGAGGTTTTCGATCCGCTTAGCGGCTATAACCGCGTAATGACGAGCTTTAACGACGTATTTTACTCATACATATTAACCCCCGTAGCCAGCGGCTACGATTACGTAATGCCCGATCCGATCCAGGGCGCGTTTTCAAATTTTTTCTATAATATTTTATATCCGATGAGGCTCGTAAACAACCTGCTGCAGGGTAAATTTGAAAATTCTTGGGACGAGACGAAGCGGTTTTTGATCAATTCGACCGTCGGCTTCGGCGGGCTTAACGATATGGCGGGCAAATACTACGGAATTCCACGCCACGACGAGGATTTCGGGCAGACACTCGGGTATTGGGGCGTGCCGGCAGGTCCTCACATCGTCTGGCCGATCTTAGGACAAAGCAATCTACGCGATACAGCGGGACTTGTCGGAGATTATTTTTCAAACCCGATAAATTATATTAAAGATGGCACGGTGCGAAACTCCGTCAATGGATTTAGAATATTTAACGACTACTCGCGCGATCCTAAATTTTATGAAAAAATGACCAAAGATGCGGTGGATCTGTATCCATTTTTACGCGATGCTTACGAGCAAAATCGCGAGAAACTAATAAAGGAATAACAATGAAAATTTTAAAAGTTCTAGCGCTTTGCGGAGCGCTTTTGATTTCGGCGCACGCTATTAGCGATGCGGATATCGAGCCGGTGATGAGCCAAAAGGTCGCCGAAGCCGTAAACATTATGCGAAGCAGCACCCCCAAAGACGCAAAGCCAGCGAAAATTTTTGCACTTTTTGACGGCTATTTTGATTATAAGATGATGGCAAAGCTATCCCTTGCCAAGCATTACGCGAGCCTTAGCCCCGCGCAGATCGCGGAATTTAATAAGGCCTTCGAGGCGCATCTAAAGCGCTCCTTTATCGAAAAGCTTTCGCTTTATACCGATCAGGATATGAAGGTGCTTAGCAAACAAAGCCCGAGCGATAAGCGCCGCGTGCTAAAAACACAGGTCATCGGCGAGCAGAAAAACTACGACATAGATTTTAAATTTTATCCTACCGGCTCTGATTGGCGTATCTACGATGTCGATATAGTGGGCGTTAGCTTAATCCAAACCTACCGCTCGCAGCTAGGCGACGTAACGCAAAGCTTGGGCTTTGACGAGCTCATAAAGCGGCTAAATTCCACCGTCATCAATAGCGGCGAATAGCGGCGCACTCAAAAAGAGCGGTATTTGAAAAAAATTTTTCGCTTAATCGTCGCGTTTCCGAAAATCACGCTCGCGCTGTTTACGGTGCTGGCGCTCTTTTTCGGATATTACTCCACAAAGCTCGAGATCGACGCTTCGAGCCAGACACTTCTGCTAGATAATGACAAAGACCTTCAAATTTGGCGCGAAGTATCCAAGCGCTACGAAACGCCGAATTTCTTGGTGCTTGCATACACTCCCGCAGGCGATCTTTTAGCGCCCGAGACGATCCGCAAAATAGAGCAGATGGATGTGGCTTTTTCCAAGCTTGATTTCGTCGCTAGCGTCACGGACATCACGAATGTGCCGCTTTTGCTAAACAAAGGTGGCGGCATGAGCGAGCTGCTTAAGCACATACCCACTCTTACCGACGCGGACGTAAATTTAACCGCGGCTAGGCGCGAGTTTGCCACAAGCCCCTTTTACGCATCAAATTTAGTAAGCGCCGATTTTCGCACTACTGCAATTTTGATAAATTTAAAGCCGCAGACCCGCTACGAGGAGCTTTTGCGCCTAAGAGACGGAGCCAAAAGCGCTCTAGAGCAAGCAGAGCACGAGGCCAACCACTCTAAAACTCAAATTTCACAGCTCAAAGACGCACTTAAAGTTGCGGAGCAAAATTTTAAATCCTACCGCGACGAGCTACGTGAAAAGGATCATCGCGATATCATGGCTTTGCGCACGCTGATCGCAGGCTTTGAGAAGGAATTTGCGGGCGACCGATTGTTTCTAGGCGGACTGAATATGATCGCAGACGATATGGTGGGCTACGTCCGCTCGGATCTGGCGACCTACGGACTCGGCGCCTTGGTGCTTCTGCTAGCTTGCTTTTGGCTCTTTTTTAGACAGGCGAAATTTATCCTGCTGCCGCTTATCATCTGCGCGTATTCGGTCGTGCTCGCAGCGGGATTATTCGGCTTTTTGAGCTTTGAGGTCACGGTGATTAGCTCAAATTTCATAGCGCTTCAGCTCATCATCACGGTTTCGGTCTGTATCCACCTAATCGTCGCCTACCGCGAGTTTAGCGCGCGCTTTCACGCCTTTTCGCAGCGCCAGCTCGTTTATGCGGTGCTGCGCGAGCGCGCAAGACCCTGCTTTTTCGCGATCTTTACGACCGTTATCGGCTTTATGTCGCTAATTTTTTGCGATATAAAACCCGTAATTTCTCTGGGAATTATGATGAGTGTAGGCATCAGTATCTCGCTAGTTACGGCGTTTGGAGTATTCGGCGCGGTTATGTCGCTTCTGCCGCGCACGCACAATAACCGCAGCTTCGAGCAGCATTTTAAATTTACCCTTTTGTGCGCCGAAACGGCGCTGCGTAGCAGAGGCGCGGTCTATGGAGTGTGTGCTGCGGCGGTGATCTTTGGGCTGTACGGTATCTCGCAGCTGCGCGTCGAAAACAGCTTCATCGGCTACTTCAAAAAAAGCACCGATATCCGCGCAGGTATGGAGGTTATCGATACAAATCTCGGCGGAACGATCCCGCTTGATATCGTCGTTAAATTTAAAAGCACAGGCGGCGCAGATACTGCTAGCGGGAGTGAAAATTCCGCAAGCGGCAGCGCAAATTTTAAGAGTGGCGAAAATTCCAATCCCGCAGGGCGAAATTTTGCGGCAAATTCTACTCAGCAAAATTCTATCGCGCAAAATTCTATTGCAGGAAATTCCGCACCTCAAAGTTCTCTTGCCGCGGCGCAAAATTTAAATGATCAAAATTTTATCGCGCAAAGCTTCGTCGCGGCAGCACAGCCAAGCGGCGCCGTAAATTTAGATCAAACCCATGCCACAAATTTAGAGCAAAATTCCACTGCGAGCGACGATTTTGGCGATTTCGAAGCCGAATACGCCGCCAACGAAAACAAGCCGCAGTATTGGTTCACCTCCGAAAAGATGCGTATCATCAGCAAAATAGATAATTTTTTGAAGGATAAAAATGTCACGGGGCACGAGTTTATCGGCAACGTAAGCTCGCTTGCGTCGCTTTTGAAGCTCGGCAATCAGATTAATCAAGGGCGCGATCTGGATGATCTAAGCCTTGCTCTAATCTACTCTGAAATGCCGGCAAACTACCGCGAGATGGTGCTTTCACCTTTTGTAAATATCAAGGCGAACGAAGCGCACTTTAGCGTCCGCACGATAGACAGCGATCCGCGCTTACGCAGAGCGAAATTCCTAAAGGATCTGCAAAGCGGGCTAAATTCTTTGCTCGAGGGCGAGCAGGCAAGCGCACAGATCAGCGGCATAATGGTGCTTTACAACAATATGCTTCAAAGCCTGATGAGCTCGCAGATAGACACCCTGGGTATCACCGTGCTCGTGCTTTTCGTGCTTTTCGTGATCATCTTTCGCTCGTTTTCATACGCACTTATCGCGATCGTCGTAAATTTGATCCCGCTTTGCGCTTGCTTCGGCATCATGGGGGTTGCGGGCATTCCGCTGGATATCATGAGTATTACGATAGCGGCGATTAGCATCGGTATCGGCGTGGACGATGTCATCCACTATATCTATCGCTACAAGCGCGAGTTTGCGCGCCTTGGCGACGAGGCCGCGGCGATCCGAGCGAGCCACGCAAGCATCGGATACGCGATGTATTATACGTCGTTTGCGATCATTTTGGGCTTTAGCGTGATGATGATGAGTAATTTCTGGCCTACGATCTACTTCGGGCTACTGATATGTCTGGTGATGAGCCTGCTGCTTTTGGGCGCGCTCATAATCTTGCCGTCGCTAATAATGAGCCGAAAGGGCTTAAAATTTAGCCTCTTTAAAGCTAAATAAATTTTATCTCGCTATAATTCCCGCATTTGGAGAGGATGGCGACCTGGCGGCGTCTGCGGACTTCAAATCCGATAGGAGGGCGGTTGACCGTTTTCCGGGGGGTTCGATTCCCTCCCTCTCTCGCCGAATTCTTTTAAAAATTCCATCTTTAAATTTTATCTTTCGCGCTTTTAGCCACGTGCTTCGCGAATTTATCTCAAATTTCGGCTCTAAATTTATCCGTTATTAAACAGAGATGGGTAGCATTGCTCGTTAACTTTTCTTGAAGGAGCGAGTATGAAATACGCATTAGGTGCTGTGCTTGCGGCATTTATTTTTGCAGGATGCGGCGATAACGATGTGGAGCTTGTCAAAAACTACACCTTGTCAGATTTTAAATCTATGAGTATCGGCGCGGCGATTGAGGGCTCGAAAATCTGCAAAAATATCACCTGGAGCAAAGAGGAAAACGGCGGATTAAAGACGGTTAAGATGGTCTGCGACGTGGATGTAGAGCATAGGCTTAAATCATATAAACAAGAGATGTTAGACTCATCTTTAAAAAGGGTTATGACTTTTTATGAGGGCAAGGCTTACGACGCGCAGGGTTTGTTTAAGCTGGCAAAAGAATACTGCAAATTAAACGAAGCTAAATTTCAAGAAACACTTAAAAATCAAAGGCAAAATAGAATTTTTGAGGAGGAATGGAAGTCGGTCGATTGCGACGACAAATTAAAAGGGGAGATACTAAAAGAAAGCAATACCGAAATCTACATAGACTTTATTATGGAGTGCTTAAAAGCAGCCGTTTATTACTCGCAAATAACGACAGAGCAGTTGGACGCGAGCTTCGGACATAAAGAAGGTGGATCATCAAAGCTTGCTATCGAGCTAAATTTTATCGTAAATGAGGGTAAAAGCGTAAGTCTGTCTGATAAATTTAAACTTATCACGAACGGTAAAGAAGATCCCGTAAATAAAATGAAGTCAAAAGATGTCATAGCAGGCTTCTACGAAAGATAGTAAGCGCCCTATCTCGCGGCTAAATTTTATGAAATTTTAAAATTTAGCCGCTTTTTTATATCAAAATTTCATTCAAAATTTTATGTGAAGTTTTAAATTTAAAGCGCGGCGGAAGCAATTTCGCCTGCCGCGCCGTGAAATTTTACGCCGAAGATAGGTTTATTTATCGTGTCCTTGTAGATACGCGATCGCGCTAAGTGCGGCAACCGCGCCGTCGCCTGCCGCGCAAACGACCTGTTTAGGCGCATCCTGTCTCATATCGCCCGCCGCAAATAGCCCGTGTACGCTTGTTTGCATCTTTAAATTTACCGCGACCTGTCCGCCCGGCGTGATGTCGCAGATAAACTTGCCGCTTTCGTCTTTTAACACCTCGTTTCGCACGTCAAGCCCCACGAATACGAAGATCCCCGGCAGCTGCAGCTCGCGCGCGGCGCCGCTTGTTTTATTCTTGACGACTATGCCCGTCACGCCGCTTGCATCGCCCTTGATCTGCTCTACGAGCGCATTTGTGATGAGCTCGATATTCCCCTTTTCGCGCACCTTTTGCACGGTCGAGGGCGCGGCGCGAAACTCGTCGCGGCGGTGGATCAGATAGACTTTAGAGCAAATTTTAGCTAGATACAGCGCCTCCTCTAGCGCCGTGTCGCCGCCGCCGAGGACGGCAACCTCTTTGCCCTTGTAAAAAAACCCGTCGCAGGTCGCGCAGGTACTGACGCCGCGACCGAAGAACTCATCCTCGCCCTCGATCCCTGCGCGGCGCGGAGTAGAGCCGGTAGCGACGATAACGGCGCGTGCGCGGCGCGTTTGATCACCCTCGAGATAGATCGTAAAATTTCCATCGCCGTCTTTTGAGATGCGTAGCACGCGCACCATCTCATGCTTCAGCCCGAAGCGGAAGCACTGCTCCTGCCAAGGCGCCATAAAGCTCATCCCATCAGTCACCGCGGCGACGCCCGGGTAGTTTTCCATCTCGGAGCTTGAGGTGATCTGCCCGCCGGGCATCCCCATCTCAAACATCACGACGTCCTTTAAACCGCCTCTTGTAGCATAAAGCCCCGCCGCTAGCCCCGCAGGACCGCCGCCGATAATTGCTAAATCTAACATTTTTTCTCCTTAATTATTTTATTAAGTAAAGTCGCGGGCGCTAAATTTACGAATTTAATTAATATAACGATGAGTGGGAAAAAAAGGGCGAAAGCCGCCCTTTTAAAATTTACAGAAGCGAGTTTAGTTTGTCGGCTATAATCTGTTTGGATTGCGCGCCGATAAGCTGAGCTTTTAGCTCGCCGTCTTTGAAAAATAGAATCGTAGGGATCGAGCGGACGCCGAACTGCACCGCGAGATCCTGCGCTTCGTCGGTATTTACTTTGCAAATTTTAGCCTTGCCCTCGTAATCGTTCGCAAGCTCCTCGATGATCGGGGCGATCATACGGCACGGTCCGCACCAAGGCGCCCAGAAATCGACTAGCGCGACACCCTCTTTAGTAACGTCGAAATTCTCCGAAGTAAGCTCTATATACTTTCCCATAATGTTCTCCTTGTGTTAAAATTCTGCGGATTATAGTTCATTATCTTAAATAAATAATAAAAATTCTAATTTAAAAAGATATGTTGGCGATAAATTTTATCTGCTTTGTATAAACTTCCACGACGTCGATCTGCCACGGCTCGTCCGTATCGCAGCTCATCAGATAAAATTCCGCCGCCTTTAAAATTTTAGCCATCTTGGCGCCCGTTACGCGCTCTGCGGCGTCGTAATCGCCGCTCGTGGCCTTTACTTCTACGAAGTGCAAAATCCCGTCTTTGCGCGCGACGATGTCGATCTCGCCGAAGCGGCAGCGGAAATTTCGCTTTAAAATTTCAAACCCTTCGCCGCGTAAAAATTCTGCCGCACGGTCCTCGCAAGCAAAGCCGAAAAGATATTCTTTTAAGCCCAAGCTAGCTTTCTATCCTGATCATAAACGGCTCTTGCGTGATGAAATTTTCGCCGCTAATTACGCTTATTGCGCGTTTGATATCCTTCTCGCAGCACGTATGCGTCGTGAAAAACAGCGTTACCTCCTCATCCGTTTTGAGCTTAGGCTTTTGCAAAAAGCTGTCGATCGAAAGATCGTTTAAGCTCATAATATTCGTAAGCTTCGCCAGCACGCCCTTCTCGTCGCGCACGCGCAGTCTGAAATAATACTTCGTGCGGATCTGCTCGCTCGGCAAAATTTGCATAAAATTTTCACTCGGCAAAATTTTATATCCAAGCATCGGATTTTTATTATCGCGCGCGATGTCGATGAGATCGCTTATAACCGCACTTGCCGTAGCGCTTCCGCCCGCGCCGGGGCCGTAATACATACTCTCGCCCACACAGTCTCCGTAGATACTCACGCCGTTCATCACGCCGTCTACTTTTGAAAGCATTTGATCCTTCGAAATAAGCGCAGGATGGACGCGCAGCTCGACTTTGTTGTCGCACGCGCGCTTGGCTACCGCAAGCAGCTTGATTATGAAGTCGAATTCGCGCGCAAAATAGATATCCTCCTGCGTGATCTCCTCGATCCCCTCTATTAGGATATCTTCGGGGTCGCCGTGCACGCCGTATGCGATGCTGGCTAATATCAAAAGCTTATGCGCCGCGTCGAACCCGCCGATATCAAAGCTAGGATCGGCTTCGGCGTAACCAAGTTCTTGAGCTCGCTTTAGCGCGTCTTCAAATTTCTCGTTTTTTTGCATCATATTCGTAAGGATAAAGTTGCTCGTGCCGTTTACGATGCCGATTATTTTTTCGATACGATTGGCGCTTAGCCCTTCGCGCAGGGTTTTGATGATCGGAATTCCGCCCGCTACGCTCGCTTCAAAGCCAAAAGGAGTATCGCCCGCTAGAGCTTGGAGCTTGTAGCGATGATAAGCCAAAAGCGCCTTATTTGCGGTAACAACCGCCTTTTTGCGCTTTAAAATTTCACTTACGATCTCGTAGGGCTTTTCTACCCCGCCCATAAGCTCTATAAAAACGTCGATGTCGTCGCGCTCGATGATACTCCCCGCGTCGCTGCTAAGCGGAATTTGCACGTCGCGCTTTTTATTCGTATCGCGCACGAGCCCGATTACGGGCTCTATGCTAACGCCTGCGCGCGCAAGGATGATATCTTTATTTTTGATCAAAATGTTTGCAACTTCGCTACCTACGGTGCCGACGCCTAAAATCGCTACCTTCATCAGATCTCTTTCAAATATTTTTTTATATTTCTAACTGCCTGGCGGATCCTGTTTTCGTTTTCGATAAAGGCGATCCGCACGTAATCGTCTCCCGCCGCGCCAAAGCCCACGCCCGGGCTTACGGCGACGCGCGCCTTGGTAAGAAGCTGTTTGGAAAACTCCATACTCCTTAGATGAGCTGCAGCCGGCGGCAATTTCGCCCACGCAAACATCGACGCGCTAGGTTTTGCGATCTGCCAGCCCGCATCCGCAAAAGCGTCAATCAAAAAATTTCTACGCTTCTCATAGCTCGCGCGGATCTCCTCTACGCACTCCTGCGGCCCATCCAGTGCGATCGTGGCAGCTACTTGGATCGGCGTAAACATGCCGTAATCAAACCACGACTTGATCTTTTTAAGCGCGGCTACGAGCTTTTTGTTGCCGCTAACAAAACCCACGCGCCAGCCCGCCATATTGTAGGTTTTAGAGAGAGTGTACGCCTCAACCGCGACGTCCTTTGCGCCCTGGACCTCAAAGATCGACGGCGTTTTGTAATCGTCAAAAGCGATCTCCGCGTAAGCGATATCGCTGATGATATAAAATCGCTCCTGCCGCGCCATCGCCACGAGCCGCTCGTAGAAGCTCTTTTGCACGACGACGGTGGTGGGGTTGTGCGGGAAATTTACGACGACGTATTTTGGGCGCGGAATGCTCTCGTCGAAGGTTTTTTGCAGATCGATGAAAAATTTATTCTCATTAAAATTTAAATTTTCATCATAGGCAAGCGGGATTTTAACGACGTTACCGCCCGCGATAATGAAGGCTTGGGTGTGGATCGGATAGGCAGGATCGGGCACCACCGCGACATCGCCCGGATTTACGATCGCGCTAGTTAAATGCACGAAGCCCTCTTTAGAGCCCATCACCGCGACGATCTCGCTTTCCGGATCTAAGATCACGCCGTATTTGCGCTTATACCAATTCGCGCACGCAAGTCGTAGCTTGTAGATGCCCTGGCTTACGGAGTAGCCGTGCGTTTTGTCCTTTTGCGCGCTTTCGCAAAGCTTGTCGATTATATGCTGCGGCGTCCTGCCGTCGGGATTGCCCATCGAAAAATCGATTATATCTTCGCCGGCTCTGCGCGCCGCCATTTTTATGGCATTGACCTCGGCAAAAACGTAATTGGGCAAACGCTCGATTTTTGAAAAACGAATTTCGTCAAACATCTCAAACCTCTTATCTTAAAGTAATTTTCAAGCTTTATTTAAAATTTTGCGCCTTAACGTCGCGATCTGTTCGCGCCGCTCGGAAGCTAAAATTTCAAGCCTTAGCGGCGATGTGGTGGCGTTTTTGCAACACTTGAGCGGTTTAAACCCTTACCTCGCTAAAATTTTAAAACCGCGGAGGCGTTGATCATTTAAATTTATCGCGTCGCGACACTTTGCGCGACATTTAAATTTACATCCGATCGAAACGACCGAGACCTCCGTTTTGCAGGGCACCATGGACGGCGCCTCTTAAATTTAGCGCGCTACCGCAAGCGCCCGCAACGTTTGAAATTTTATCCGCACCGTTAAATTTTATCTACGCCACTTGGAATTTTATCCAAGGCGGCGTAGTTCAACCCCTTTAAATTTACACTCGCGAATTTAAATTTAAACTGACCGCCGCAGCAAGCCGAAATTTTGCTCTCAGCGGAGGCGAAGTCCTACGAGTGAAAAACCGCGCGAGAGCGAGAGCTTTACCACTTTTTGCCCTTGTTTAGGCGCAGAAACTCGTCGGCTGAAATTTTAGTGATATTGCCATCTTTGACGTGGAATTTTTGAGTGTTTCTTTCGCTGAAAGTTACGTTGCCATCGGCTTTGCCGAGCTCAAACATCCCGTGACCGGTAGAGATTAGCAGCTCCTCATCTCCTTGCGAAGCGACGACGTAAGGGGTATTGATGACCATCTCGCGCTTCTTGCCACTTTTTAGATCGATGATACCGATCCACATTTTGCCGCGTGGATTAAGCACGATATCTTTGCTGGGCGCAGGTGCGCTTTGCGTGGCGTTTTCGTCGGTGGAATTTTCCTCCGTTTTGGCACTCGCGCGCTCGATCCTGATAGAGCGGTCCAATGCATTTAGAGAGCTTAAATTTTCATCCGCCGCCAAAGCCGCATTTACGTCCGTTTTAGTGGCGAATTTATCCTCCGTAACATTATGCGAAACTACGTCGATACCGATGTTTTCAAGCTTTTTTTGAGTATTATTTACAATCGGAGCGTCAGAATAGGTGGTTTTGTTTTGCTCCCATAAAAGCGAGCCCAAAAATTCGCCAAAACTTTTATAAAGTCCAAAATAAAAGATCGCACCTATAATTAACACCATCACAAGCAGCCATAAAAGCCAACCGCTGCCGCTTTTATTAGGGCTAACTCTTTGACCATAGACCTGCTCGACTTTGGCCTTTTTAACCGGCGCAAAGCCCTCTTTCGCGCTCTCGAACTCGCTAAGCCAGTCCGATAGATCCAGTCCGAACTCGCGCTCTAAAATTTTAATGTAGCCCCTAACGTTAAAATTTGCAAGTTTTTCGAAGTCTTTGTTGATGATGTATTCTAAATTTTGCGCGTCGATGCGCGTCGTACGCGCTATCTCTATCAGATCCATAGATTTTAATTTATCTAGATCGCTATTTTTTGGCTGCTGTGTTTGCTCCGGCTTCTCGGTTTGTTCCGCCTGCTCGTCCGTATTATTTAACTTCTCTTCTATTTCTTCCATTTAAAATTCCATCGCATAGTATCGCAAATGCCGCGCTTACGTTAAGCGAGTCCCAGCCTTCGCGCATCTTTATCGATACCGCGCAGTCGCATTTTTTAAGCGCCCTAGCAGGTATCCCCTCTTCTTCGTTCCCCATTACGAGTGCGTTTTTCGCGCCGAGCTTTAACTCCTTAAAGTTCGTCCCGTACGCACTCGCGGCATAAATTTCAAAGCCGCTTTGTTTAAGCTCGTTTATCACGCTAAGCCCGTCTGCGGCCTTAACGACATTTAGCTCATACGCCGCGCCCGAGCTAGCGCGCACTACGCCCGCCATATTTAGATTATTTGCGACGACGATCACGCTATTTGCACCCAAAGCATAGGCGCTGCGCATTATCGCGCCGATGTTCCCGACGTCGGTAAGCCCATAAAGGATCGGCACGAATTTATCGTCTTTGACGCTAGCAAGATCGCCGAAGCTAAACTCCTCCACCTCGGCCAAGAAGCCTTGATGGTTGCCGCCGCGAGCGAGGGCTTGAGCTTTTTTCGCATCGGCGCGCTCGATTTTTACGCCGGTCGCGGCGATCTTTTTAAAAATTTCTTTCTCGCACTCCTTAGCAAGGATGATGCGGATAAATTTCTGCGGATGCCGGTTTAAAAGGTGTAAAAACAGCTGCTTGCCGTAAATAATCATTTTGGGATTTTAGCGAAAAACGGTTAAAATATGACTTAGCGTATCAAATTTTTATATATTTCTTTGGCGGGTTCGCCGCTGATTTTTGAGAGTAGTTTCGCTTTTATTTTCGGCGCGATCTCAAGCGACAGAATATCTTCTGGCGTGATTTTTTCAAAGCTTTTCTCGCCTGCGCCGCCCACCACGACGCACCATTCGCCGTTTAAATTTGCGCCGTTTAGGCTGGATAGAACCTCTGCGGCGCTACCGAAAAATTTGGTTTCAAATTTTTTCGTGGCTTCCTTAATCGCAAAAATTTTGCGCTGCGCATCGATCCCCGCGATCTGCTCAATTAGCTTTATCACGCGCTTTGGGGATTCGTAAAGTACGCATGGATAGGGGCTTTGCATTAAATTTAGAATCTGAGCTTTGCGCTGCGCGCCGTCATTGTTCAAAAAGCCTAAAAAGCTAAATTCTTTCTCCACTAGTCCGCTTGCGGCGGCTGCGAGCAGTAGAGCGTTTGCGCCGCTAAGCACCTCGTAAGCTACGCCGCTTCGCTGCGCAAATTTTACGAGCGCAATTCCCGGATCGCTGATGCAGGGCATGCCGGCATCGCTTACGTATGCGCAAGCTTTTTCGCGCAGAAGTGCCGCATCAAAGCTCGCGAAAAACTCCGCTTCGTTGTGCGTGTGCAGCGAGTAAAATTGTGAAATTTTAAATGAAATTTGAAATTTATCGGATAGTAAGTTTAGAAGTTTTTTTGAAACCCTCGTATCCTCGCAGATTAGGATTTCGCAGCTTTGCAATACCTCAAGCGCGCGGCTCGAGATATCGCTTAGATTTCCTATCGGCGTAGGAATGAGATATAGCAACTATTTCATTCCGTATTTTTGCTTAAATTTCTCGACGCGGCCCGCGCTATCTACGATCTTCTCGCTGCCTGTGAAAAACGGATGGCAGTTGGAGCAGATATCGACGCGGATCTCAGGCTTGTTCGAGCGCGTTTTAAAAGTGTTTCCGCAAGCGCAGGTAACGGTCGTTTCGACAAAGTTCGGATGGATATCTTTTTTCATTTTTGATCCTTTTTGATGATTTTAAAAGGCAGCGATTATACAACTTTTTTATCTAAAAAGCAAATTTAAAGGGTTTTAAAAAACTCTCGGCGAAGCGGCGGATTTTCTTTCGAGCAAGCTTTTTGGACGCGAAATTTTAAAATTTAGCGCATTTTGAGAATAAAATTTTTGATTTACTGCGGCGTGCAAAATACGGCGCGCAAAGATACGCCGCAGCAATACGCGCCGCGCGTTAAGCCGCAGATAACATAACGGGTCGCGCAGGCAAAATTTTAAATTTTAAAATTTAAAGCGCATGGCTTTTTAAATTTTAAAATTTGCCGAGCGTTTAAAACATCAACTTCGCGCAAGTTGCGATCAGCGCGGTGTTTGAGCGCAAAATATAGGGGCTATTAAGCGCATAGGCGTTTTTAAATTTCTCCCTTTCGCGCGGCGAAAACCCGCCCTCGGGGCCTACGAACGCAATCTCGTCACCGCCGAAAATGTCGATGTTCTTACCGCCAAAATCGATCAGGCTTACGTTTTCATACTTTTGCGCTAGCTCGTCCGAGCTGCTCAAAACCTCGATCTGCATGATGGAATTTCGCCCGCACTGTTGAGATGAGTTGATCAAAATCCGCTCCATCCTCTGCAGATCGAGCCGCACGTTTTTCTGCGACAGATCGGCATATACCAAAATAAGCCGCCCGACGCCCATCTCGTTTAGCGCAGGCAGGCTCTTTTCGATCACGGCGCTCTCGACGACCGCCCAAGCGACGCAAAAATCGTGGCTCGGCGTAAAAACGGAGCTTTTAAAAACCAAATTTAGAGCCGCGCCCTTGCGCGAAATTTCGGCGATCTCATATAGATAACTCGCCCCGTCCTTTAGATTTCGCACGTCTATGCGCTCGCCCGCCCTTGCTCGCCTAGCCTTTAGGTGCAAAAACTGATCATTCTGCAAAACTAGGCTCTGTTCGCCTGCAAGCTTATCGTAAAAATATACCATCAAATAACACTCGCTATCAAAATTATCGCTAAGTTTAGCCCCAAAATCACTCGCATTTTGCGCTGATACGGCGCAAAATTTTGGCTCAGATACGCGATTTTTAGCCGCTTGTACGACGCCGCGCTAAGCATGATCATCGCTAGCGCTGCGACCGCCATAAAGTAAATTTTAAAGCTCAAATCAAAGCCCAGCACCGCTAGCATCACGCTTCCGCTAATTATCAGCGCCGCGATGCACGAATAATAGATCGGCAAAAACAGCCTGATGCGCCTAAGAAATCTAAGTCCCGATCTGCTTTTTTGCTTTAAACTTTCAGCTTGCGGCGCGGAGGCGGCAAAATTTAAAGCTTCACTGCGCGGGCAAAATTCCGCCGCCGCATCGATCTTAAGCTGGGTAAAGATCAGATAAATTATCGTTAAAATCGCCGCAGCTAGCGCGAAAAATTTATGAAACCCCAGCGCGCTTTGATACAGATAATCCATCACTTCCGCCGCAAAGTTAAATTTGCGGGATAAAATTTTGCGCGGCTAGAGCCGAAACGATTAAATTTCAACGCAAATTTTTTTGGCGCGAGATAAAGCAGACCTGCTCCGCGCCTTTGAAATTTTAAAAACCTTTCAAAGCGGTCGCGGCTATTTATTGCGCCAAAATTTACCGCGCGTTCTCTCAACTCCGGTTTCGCGCCGTATCTCTTGCGCCAAGAATGAAATTTTGCGGATAGAGCTTTATAAAATTTAAAATTTCTTTGCGCAGATCGCACGGGCAAAAATAACGCTAAAATCGCGCTTGCGTGCTGCATACGAATCACGTAAATTTTAAAAATTTTCAAATTTAGACGCGGATTTTTCAACGCTCCGCCTTATTCGGTCACCGGAAGCGGCGGCATATCGGCGTTTATATCGACTTTGGGCTCGCTAGATGCGATGGGTACGTCCTTCGGCACCTCGCTATCTACCGGCGGCTTTTGCAAGGCGTTCTTTTTCTCATCGTCGCAACCGCCCAAAGCAAGCGCGCAGGCAAAGATCGCGCACGCGGCAAAAACGCGCACAAAACCCGCGCCAAATTTAAATAAATTTCTCATCAGCAGTCCTTCGGATAGATGATTTTTTCGCCGCGCAGTAGCTTTTGCCAAAGCTCCGGCTGCCTCCACTCCTCGCGCACGGCGGGCGAGAATTCTATCTCATCTAGCGCGATCTCGCCCATCTGCGCGTTATAGGCATCCTCGCGGAAGCACTGCGCGTAGCCGGTGGCCGTTTCGTGCACGATGACGCTGTGAAGCTTTACTTCGCGCTCGCCGTTTTGCATCTGAGTTAGGCTCAAAAGTCGGTCAATTAGAACGAAAAAAATTCTACAAAACTGCTCCGCGCTCGGATTTAGCGGTATCTGCACCCAGCGCGCGCTGTGTTTTTTAAGATCCGCGATGTAGCTGGCATCATCGCGCGCGTAGATCGTCGTGGCGTGGTCGAAACTATCGATAAGCTCGCGGATACCGAGCTTCATGTAGCCGAAGTCATAAACCATCCCCGCTTCATCCAAAAAATTTGAGCTGAGCAAAATTTCGCATCTGTAGGAGTGGCCGTGAATGCTCGTGCGACACCGCTTCGAGCCGCACAGGCGCACGATGTGAGCGTTTTCGAATTCGTATAATTTCCTGATTATCATACCCCGTCCTTCTCGCCCCAAATTCTAATGTGCAGGCGATCGGAGTAATTATAGCCGTTTTTTAGGCAAAAATCCACGCAAAATTGCGCGCCGCTTTCCAGCTCGCGACGATCTGCGCCGCGCGGCATACAATAAACCTCGCCGCCGCACACCGCTAAAATTTCTCTAATCTCGGGCTGCGCGTCAAACTCGGGCGAGATGACGAACTTGTAAAAACTATCTTTTGCGTTTTGTTTTAAGCTTCGCAGCGCGGCGAAGTTTAACCTGCGTTCGCGCGGCTCGGCGGAGTTTGAAAGCTTAGGCGAGACCGCAAAGACGCAGCTTTTGTAGGCGGGGAATTTTTCAAAATCCACGAAAATCGTACCGTTGGTTTCAAAGTGCACCACGTGTCCGCGCGCGAGCAGCTCGCAGACGAACTCGTAAAATAGCGCCTCTTTGTGATGCAACATCGGCTCGCCGCCAGTGATAACGACGATCGGCTTTTGATAAAGCTTAGCGCTATGCGGCGAGGCGGAGCTTTGCGGATTTAAATTTAAAGAATTCTGCGCCGCGGAATTTAAAGAATTTTCGCTCGTCAAATTTAAAGATTTTTCTGCGCTACCGTTTGAGCGAGGAGGCGTTTGTGCGGCGGCGGAATTCAATGTATCGCTTTTAGAAAAAGCTTCGGCGGCGCAAAAACCCGGCGCAGAGCATGCGGGTGCGGAACAGGACAAACCTGATAAATTTGGAATTTTATTCAAAAGTTGCGCTAAATTTAAAATTTCTTCGTGCTCGAAGTGGTTCGTAAAGACTGCACGGATCGTATCGCAACCGCGCAAGATCTCGCCGGTCTTTGGCGAAATGCGCGCGCCGCCGAAGCCCTCGCAGCGCAGATTACAGCCTGCAAAACGAAAGAAAAACGCGAGCCTGCCCGCAAATTTACCCTCGCCTTGGATACTTAAAAAGCTCTCTACGAGCCTCATCCGCCCGTCTCGTAAAATGCGCGGCTTGAAATTTCATTCGAAGCGTCCGTCTGCCAGCGATTTTTTTCAGGCTTATTCGCTAAAATTTTAGCCAAAATTTCGGCGGCTGCGGCGATGTCGCCCTCTTTGACCGCCTTTTTGATACTTAGTGCGTCCTCGAAGTAAAGGCACGGGATCAAAAGCCCCTCGGCACTTAGTCTGATACGGTTGCAACTCTCGCAAAAATCGTGCTTGTGCGGATCGATGATGCCGAAGGTGTAGCCGTCCCCGAGAGCGTAAAGCGACGCAGGCGAGCTCTGCGATTTCGGCAGAGCGGTAAAGATAAATTTACGCCTTAAAATATCTAAAATTTCACTCGATTTTAAGCCTGTAAGATCGCCGGCATGGGTGTTTTCCATAAATTCTATAAAGCGGATCTGGCAATCCTTTTCGCGGGCAAATTCCAGCAAATAAATAAGCTCGTCGTCGTTGATCCCTTTTAGCGCGACGGTGTTTAGCTTGACCTTTAGCCCCGCTTCAAGAGCAGCGTCAAGACCCTCTAATACGTTATAAAGCACGCCGCGCTGAGCTATAAATTTAGCTCGCTCTGGACGCAGTGAGTCAAGCGACATATTGATGCGCTTTAGCCCGGCGTCTTTCAAGGCGCGCGCGTAGTTTTTGAGATAATATCCGTTGGTGGTAAGCGCAAGATCGATACCCGGAGCGTAATCCGCGATCATCTTTATAAAATCCTCGATCCCCTTTCGCACCAGCGGTTCGCCGCCGGTAATACGGATCTTTTTTACGCCGCCGTCGATCGCAACTTTGACGAATAAAAACATCTCCTCAAAGCTTAAAATATTCTCTCGCGGCACCCAATTAAACGGCGTAGTAGGCATGCAATATCTGCATCTGAAATTACACCGCTGCGTAACCGAAATGCGCAAATAATCGATCGTTCGTCCAAATTTATCAATTAGCATATTTTGCCTTAATATCAATTTGCGGCGATTATATAAAAAACAAAGCGATTTTGCAAAATTTTATTTTTATATTGCTCTCGTTATTTTCTTACCGAGCCGATGAGCTCTTTAAGCTGGTCCAGAAGCGGTCTGATCTGCTTTTCTACCCGCTCGTCGATCATCGTAGGCACTACATCTAGTCTTTGTTCTATCGTCTCGTCGATTACGTCGGCAATCGCGTTTATATCGATATTAGGAGCGACTTTACCGCCCGAATCGATCATCTCTTTTAGCTCCTCGACCTTCTTTTTAAGCAGATAATTTTCCTGCATAGCGTCAGTCAGGACCTGATCGAAGCGTTCGAATTTTTTATCCGCTTGCTTATCCTTAAAATATATGACGAAAAACATCAAAAATATAACGACGCAGAGTCCTAAAATGATGATAGTATTAAGATCCATAGGGGTTCCTTAAAATAAATTTACAAAAACAAAAGCAAAAAAGGCGATGCCCAAGTAGCCATTCAGCGTGAAAAACGCGCGATCAATCTTGCTAAAATCTTTCTGCACGATCCTATGCTCGAAGTACAGGATCGTCGCGCACGCAGCCACGCCCAGATAGGCAAAAAAGCCTAAATTTGCCGCCGCACAAAACAGCAGCCAAAAAAGCACCGCCACGGCGTGAAAAATTTTGGAGATAAACATCGAAGCTTCCTTGCCGTAAAGCGCGGGGATGCTGTAAAGCCCAGCCGTGCGGTCAAATTCCATATCTTGAAGCGAATACAGCACGTCAAAGCCGCCTACCCAAAATACTACTCCAAAGCATAGCAGCACCGACCAGAGCGGAATTCCTCCGCTAACGGCGATCGCCCCCGCAATCGGCGCAAGCCCTAGGCAAAAGCCGAGCATCAAATGCGCAGTCTCGCTAAAGCGCTTAAAATATGAATACCCGCCCAGTGCCGCTAAAATCGGCACCGAAAGCTTAAGCGCCAAAGGATTTATAAGCGCCGAAACCGCTATGAAAACCACTGCATTTGCGATGATGAAAAGCAGCAAATTCCCGCGTCCGATCCGCCCATCCACGCTAGGGCGTGAAGCGCAGCGCGGATTGGCGCGGTCGATGTCCTCGTCCAAGTAACGATTTAGCGCCATTGCAAAGCTTCTCGCGCTTACCGCGCATAAAATCCCCAAAAAAAGCAATTTCCAGCCGAACCATACCGAGCCGCTTTGCAGCTTGCTAGCGGTGATCATCGCCGTAAAGATAAACGGCAGCGCGAAAACCGAATGTTTAAAAACTATTAATTCGTTGATATCGGATAAAATTTCTTTAAATTTAGCCATTTTGCCCCTTATTTTGGGCACCATTGTATCAAAAAAAAGTAAGAATAGCTCTAAATTTGATATAATTTGAACGAAAAATTTACGAAAGGAAACGCCTTGAGCCAAAATCAAAACCCGCACGCAAGCCCGCAGATCGCGATCATCGGCACCACCGCAAGCGGCAAAAGCGATCTTGCGCTAAGCATAGCGCGCGAAATGGACGCCGTGATTTTAAGCCTGGATTCGCTCTGCATTTACCGGCAAATCGACATCGCAAGCGCTAAGCCAAGCGAGGAGCAGCTGCGCGAGATCAAGCACTTCGGCGTAAATTTAATCTATCCAAACGAATACTTTAGCGTCGGCGAGTTTATCAAAGAATACGCAGCCGCGCGGGCTTTCGCGGAGCGTAAGGGTGCGCCTTTGATAATCACTGGGGGCAGCGGGTTTTATCTAAAGGCGATGCTAAGCGGACTAGCGCCGAAGGTTCCCGATTTTAAAAGTGGAATTTCAAACGATGAAATTTACGCCCTAGCGCGGCGGATCGATCCGGAATTTGCCGCAAAGCTTAGCGCGGCGGACAGCTTTCGGTTAAGAAAATGGCTAAGCATCTATAAATTTTGCGGCGAGGCGCCGAGTAAATTTTTGCGCGAAAACACCGCCGCGCCCGTCATTTCGGATATTAAAATTTTTGAGATCGACGCGCCTAAGCAGTGGCTTGCGCAGCGTATCGAAGCGCGCACGAAGGCGATGTTTGAGCGCGGGCTTTTAGAGGAGGCGGAGTTTTTATTCGCCCGCTACGGCGCGGAGTGCAGGGCGCTAGGCTGTATTGGGCTAAAGGAGTGCGGGCAGCTTTTGCGCGGACAGATCTCGCGGGCGCAGTGCGAGCAGCTCGTAAGCCTGCACACGGTACAGCTCGCAAAGCGCCAGCGCACCTTCAACCGCTCGCAATTCGCGGATAAAATTTCAGCGCCACCGCAAGAGCTGGAGCGTGAAATTTTAAAGCTCCTCCGCCGCGAGATTTAAAATCAAAATTTATCAAAATTTGTACTCTTGCTAGAAAGCAGCGGGACAAGGAAGTAAAATTTAGATTTAAATTTTACCGCACCGGTCGCATCTTTAAAATTTTGCGGGTCGCACCAAGGTCTCGTGCGGTGCAGAATTTCGATTAAATTTAACTGCCTTTGCAAATATCAAAGCTAAATTTATCGTTATCAAGCCTACTGAAATTTTGATTTTCCGCGCTTGCATTGCGCTTGAAAATAAAGGTGTAGCCGTATTTCTCTAAGTGCTGCGAGCTGTTTTTTAGCCCAACGACGCAAAGCTCGTAAGTGCCGCTTTGCAAGCCGAGCTTGAGCGTGGAATTAAATTTTCGTATCTTGCCCGCAGCGCCGCTTTGGCACTCATAGCCTAGCTCGAGTTCGCCGCTTTTTAGCTTATCGAAACGATACTGCAAAGCATCGAAGCTCGCTAGGATCGCGGAGCCGCTTTGCGGGGCGAAATACAGCTTATCGCGCTTGAAAGCCACTTCGTAGCCCGCAGGCAGCGCAAAATCCTCGTCCATGCAAACGAAGATCTCATAGCTGCGCACCGTAAGCGGGTAGAAGGGTAAAGCTTTAGCGCCCCTTTACGGCGTCATAAAACAGCTGCTTGTGCGCGTCCTAGTAGCTTAGAAGCTTTTTTGCTCTGCATTTTCGCTCCTTTAAAAACTCACTCAAATCGCGCACATCAAGCAGCGCAAAACCGTAGCCGTCAGCACTTAGCTCGCCCAAAAACATATCTCTCCTTGTTGGCAAAGCGCGATAGGTTCAGCTCGCGCTTAAATTTTAGCTCAATACCCGCTTAAAAAGACGGAATTATTTACCGCGCCGGTTAGGAATTTTACCAAAAACGGCGCCAGTACGCATGCCGCGCTAGCTAGCACGACGGCAAATTTTATCTGCACCGAGACCGCGCTCAGCGAGCCGTCAAGCTCCGCGTCCTTTCGCGGCTCGTGCAAAAACATACGTACGATGAGGCGCAGGTAGTAATACAGCGCGAGCGCGCTATTTACCGCCATGATGACGGCGAGGGCGAAGTAGCCCGAATTGACCGCGGCGCTTAGTAGATACATCTTGCCCCAAAACACGCTAAACGGCGGAATGCCCGCAAGCGAGAGCATAAAAATCGCTGCGCATAGCGCAAAGAGCGGATGGGTGCGGATCAGCCCGTCAAATTTCTCAAACGGATGCTCGAAGCGAGCCGCGAACTCGGAGCTTTGCTCGCAAATTTTGGCGCCTGGCTCACAAGTTTCAGTACCGAAAAAGCTCGCTTCCGCGCTGGGCTCGCTCTCTTTAAAATTTTGCTCGTTTTCTTTGGAATTTTGCTCGCTTGCTTTAGAGCTCCGCTCGCCGCAAGCTAAATTTTCTCCGTTCTCGCCCAAATTTAACTCGCCGGTAGCGCCTGCTAACTCGTGATTTTGCGAAAAAGAAAGCTTTGCTTTTGAGATAAAATTCCTCTCCTCGTCGCCGTTTGCATTTAAATTTAAAGCGACGCTTTGGGTTTTAAATTTTAAATTTAACGAGCGGGCGCGCCTTTGCCGCACGCACCAGATGAACGCAAACGCACCGAGGTTCGCCACGGCATATAGGATCCAGTAGGTGAAAAGTGCGGCGTTTGCCTGCGTCGAGCCGATCACGATCGCGCAGAGCACGAAGCCCGCGTGCGAAACGGAGCTGAAAGCGAGCATCCGCTTGACGTCGCGCTGCACGAGCGCCATAAGGTTCGCTAAGCTCATCGTAAGCACCGCTACGGCGTAGAGCACGATGTTTAGCCACTGCACGCCGATGCTTTGCAGCGCTTCAAATAGCCTGATCGCCACGACAAAGCCCGCGATCTTGGGCACGACGGACAAAAAGCCCGCCATAGCGGAGCTCGCACCCTCGTAAACGTCGGGCGTCCAGGTGTGAAACGGGATCAGCGAGAGCTTAAATCCTATCGAGACGATCATAAATGAGCAGGCGGCGAAAAGCAGGACGTTGGTTTGTAAATTTGAACTCTTGGCGATCTGCGCGATGTTTGAAATTTCCATAGAGCCAGTCGATAGAAAAAACATCGCCGCGCCGAATGCGAAAAAGCCCGATCCCATCGCACCCATGATGAAATATTTTAGCGCAGCCTCGATCGATATGGCGCGATTGTGAAGCGCGATTAGCGTATAAAGCGCTAGCGAACCCGTCTCAAGCCCCACGAAGATCATCATTAAATTTTCGCTCGCGACCATAAACTCATACCCCACGAGCACGAATAAAAACAGTACGAAAAACTCCGCCGTGTGGTACTCGTGCGCGCTTCTTGCGCCCAAAGATAGAAAGATGAAAAATATCGAGCCTGCGAGCATAATAAGCATCGATAGCGTCGCGATTCCGTCCACCAGCATCACGTCGAAAAGCCCGCGTATGCCGCTGTTGTATCCAAAAACGAGCCCGAAGCCGAGAGCCAGTGCTAGTATCGTGATGACGGCGTAAAATTTATACGATAGCGTGCGCGCAAAAAGCGAAACCGCGAGCATCAGTAGGGCAAATCCTCCGAGTATCGCCATAGGCGCGATCGAGGCTAAATTTAAAAGATTATTTTGCATCGCTTCTTACCTTAAAATTTGCTTTTTCCATATAGGCGCGGGTTGCGGTTTGTGAGGCTTTGTTAAACATCAGCTCAAGGCTTTGCGTCACGCTAGGCTCGATACTCTTTAACATCAGATTCGGCGCGACGCCAAGCACTACCACCAGCACGCAGATAGGGATGATAGAGCAAAGCTCGGTTCTGTTTAGATCGCTTAGCTTTTTATTCTCCTCATGCACGAGGGCGCCGAAGAAGGTCTTTTTATAAAGATTCATTGAATAGATCGCGCCCATTATGATGCCGAGTCCGCCCAAAAGCGCATAGCTAAAGCTTATTTTAAAAATCCCTACAAGACTTAGGAATTCTCCCACGAAGCCGATCGTAAGCGGAAGTCCTATCGAGCCTAGCAGCACGACGCAAAAACAAAACGCATAAAGCGGCATCACCCGCGCAAGTCCGCCGAACTCGCTGAAAAGCTTCGTATGCCTGCGGTCGTACAAAAAGCCCACGAGCATAAAGAGCCCTCCGCTTACGATACCGTGGCTTATCATCAAAAATACCGCGCCGCTCATTCCTTCGCGGCTCATTGAAAAAATTCCAAGCATTATTACGCCCATATGCGCGATCGAGCTATACGCGATAACCTGTTTGATATCCTTCTGCGCAAAGGCGATGAAGCTTGCATAGATGATCATAACGATCGCCACGGCGCACATCATCCCGCTAAAATGCACGCTCGCGTCGGGAAATAGCGGCAGCGAAAATCGCACAAAGCCGTAGGTGCCCATCTTAAGAAGCACCGCGGCAAGCAGAACCGAGCCTATCGTAGGGGCCTGCCCGTGCGCGTACGGAAGCCAGGTATGAAAAGGAAAGCAAGGCGTCTTGATCGCAAAAGCGACCGAAAATGCCAAAAATAGAGGAATTTGCGTGCTAAGCGGCAGCGATAGGCTCTGCCAGTCTAGGATATTAAAGCTGTACTCGCCCGTAGCCTCGTGATAGAAATAGCTCATCGCTACGAGCCCTACGAGTAGAAACATCGAGCCTAGGAAGGTATAGATGAAAAATTTCACCGCGGCGTAAATTCTCTTGCCGCTGCCCCACGCGCCGATAATATAGAGCATCGGAATAAGCGAAAGCTCCCAAAATATGTAAAACAAAATCGCATCCAGCGCCACAAAAACGCCCACCATCGTCATCTCTAAAAACAAAATGCAGATGATTAAATTTTTGGCGCGCTCTTTGATACTTAGGCTAAGCAGCGCCAAAAATGTAACCAGCGTGCTTAGGATCACCAAAAACAGCGAAATTCCGTCCACGCCGATGAAGTAGTTGATGCCGTATTCGCTTATGAAAGGGTGCAGCACGCTAAACGCGATGCCGTCCACCGGCTCGTAGAATATCCACAAAACGAGCGAAAGCACGAACTCTATAAAGCTCATCGTAACGGCATAGGTCTTGATGCTCGCTTCGTCGATCAAAAAACCTAAAACCGCAGCTACCGCCGGAAAAAATATAACCAAACTTAAAAAGTATTCCATGCCCACCTCACAGCGCAAACGCCAAAATCAGCAAAATGAAAGATCCCAAAACCATCCACCTTAAATTTGCGCTCAAATCTCCGCTATTGCTTGAGCGATCCGCTCCTTCGCCGCTTTTTACCGCGATGCGAGCGATCAGATCGACGCTGGCGTCTATGATCGCGCCGTCACATTTAGCGCAGATCTCGCTAAGCCTTTCGTATCCGCGCACGATCACGCGCTCGTAAATTTGCGGGATAAAATACTGCGCGATCAAAATTTTATAAAATTTGCAGTTCTTTAAATTTTGGCTAAATTTACCCTTGCCGTATGTCCAAATCGTGCCGATCGCCACCGCGCTTATCATCGCTAGCGTTATGGCGATCAAAATTACCTCCACGCCGTGCGGGATTGAAATTTTAAAGCCCGGCAGTATGTTAAGCACGAACTCCGCAAAATCGTGCTCGAAAAAGCCTGCGATCACCGCAGGCACGGCTAACACGCCCATCGCGATAAGGGCGAAGCCTTTCGCCTCGTGCGGATGGTGGGTAAAATTTTGCTTGCCGAAAAACACGAGCATTATCAGACGCACGCTGTAAAATGTCGTCATCGCAGCGCCCGCAAACAGCAGCGCCCAGATAAAATACGCGTCCGCGCTCCACGCCGCTTCTAAAATTTTATCTTTTGAGAAAAAACCAGCGAACGGATAAAATCCGCAAAGCGCGAGCGAGCCTATGCACATCAAAATCGCCGTAGGCCGCATAAACTTATATAATCCGCCCATATTTTGGATATTTAGATCATCCTTCATCGCGTGCATTACGTTGCCCGCGCCCAAAAATAGAAGCGCTTTGAAAAACGCATGCGTCGCCAGATGAAATAGCGCGATCCAATACGCCCCGAGCCCCGCGGCTACGAACATATAGCCAAGCTGCGAAAGCGTGGAGTAGGCGATGATCTTTTTAAGATCGTTATGAACCAGCGCCATAGAAGCCGCAAAGACCGCCACGAAAGCGCCCAAGCAGACGATAAAGCCGCTTACTTCGGGCGCGAGCGCGAAAATTGCGTTTGCGCGGATCACCAGATAAACGCCCGCCGTAACCATCGTCGCTGCGTGAATAAGCGCGGACACGGGCGTCGGACCCGCCATCGCGTCTGCCAGCCAGGTATGGAACGGAAACTGCGCGCTCTTGCCCATCGCACCGATAAATAAAAGTGCGGCGATCAGGGTTAAAATTTCAGGCTCCAAGCCCGCTGCGTTCGCAAATACCACCTCGTACCGCAACGAGCCGAAATTTAAATAGATCAGAAAAATTCCAAGCAACATCCCAAGGTCTGCGATGCGGTTCATTATGAAAGCTTCGTTGGCGCACCAGCTGTAATTGCTCCTATCGTACCAAAAGCCTATTAACAGCCACGAGCAGAGTCCAACCCCCTCCCAGCCGATGAAAAGTCCTAAAAAATTATCGCTCGTTACCAAAACCAGCATCGAAAAAACGAAAAGCCCCAGGAAGCTGAAAAATTTAGAGAAGTTTTGATCATCCCACATATAGTAGATCGAATACACGTGCACTACGCTGGAAACGATGCCTACGACCACCATCATCACCGCACTTACGCTATCTATGAGAAAGCTAAATTTTGCGTCCAAAAATCCCGTGCTTATGAAATCGGCTAAATTTACGCTGATTAGGCGGTTATCGGAAACGAGCTCCATCAAAGCAAGCGACGTGATAGTGCTTAAAATCACCAGCGCCGAGCAGATTACGCCAATAAACATCTTATCTTTGGCGCGAATGAAAACGCCTGCGAAGATCGCCGAGGCAAGCGGTGCGAAAAGGGCGATTAAGAGCCATACAAAAACGGTATCAAGCATCAGGCCCGTCCTTGGAAGGATTTTTAAAATTTACGAAGCTGTCAAGTTCGATGCTGCCCGTTTTCTTATACCACAAGATGAGCAGCCCAAGCCCCACGGCCATCTCGCTCGCGGCGATCGCTACGATGAAAAGCGCAAAAATTTCGCCGTTTATATTGTCATAAAATTTCGCCACGGCGACGAGGGCTAAATTTGCGGCGTTTAATAAAATTTCGCTCGAAAAAAAGAGCATTATCAAATTTCTTCGCTTCATCATACCCGCAAGCCCGAGCCCAAACATCATCACAGCAACGATCAGATAGTGATTTAGACCCATTTTACCCCTCGCTTTCTTCGTAGCTCAGGCTCGCGTCCATCTGCTTATGCGCAAGCACGATAGCGCAGATCATCGCCACAAGCAGCATCACGGCTGCAAGCTCGAAAATCGCCAGATATTTCGTAAAAATAATCATCCCAAGCGCCTCGGTATCGTCGGTGTTTAAAATTTTAAGCGTTTCTACGTTGTTTGCGACCACCGCACCGAGCACGATAATCACGAGCAAAAATGCGATCACGCCGCTAAGCGCGAAAAATAGCCTTGCCCCCTTTTTCGGCTCGCTTATGTTTTTATCCGCGCCCAAAAACATCAGCGCGAAGCCGTAAAGCACGATCACGGCGCCAGTGTAGACTATGATCTGCACTACGCCCAAAAACTCCGCATCCAGCAAAAAGAAAAATCCGCTCATAAAGACCATGCCGCCGGCCAGCGCGCTAAGGGCGTAAAGGACGTTTTTGCTAAAAACGCTGATGCCGAAAAGCGCCAGGCAAACCGCACTGAAAAAATAAAATGCAAGCGTTTGTATCATTGCTCCTCCCCCTGCGCGGCGGAATCTTCTGCGCATTGCGAGGCAGAATTTTCTTTGGAATTTCGCACCGAATCAAACGTAGAATTTTCAGCGTCCGCGGCGGAATTCTTTTTGAAATTTGCCTTAGATTTTTTACCTCGCATCGCAGAATTCCCCGCGTCTTGCATGGCGGAATTTTCTTTAGAATTTTCCGCAGAATCGTCGTTCGTAGCAAGACCGCCCGTGGAATTCTCGACGTGCGGCGCAACCGAATTATCTTTAAAATTTTTACTTTGAGTGGCGGAATCTTCGGCGCTCTGCGGAGCGAAATTTTCTTTAAAATTCTCCGCCAAATTTTTACTATTCGTAGCGGAATCTTTTGCATTTTGTGAGGCGGAATTTTCTTTAGAATTTCGCTGCAAATCAAGCGTAGAATTTTTAGCGACAGCGGAATTTTCTTTAGAATTTTCAGCGTTTGCGGCGGAGCTTTCCTTTAAACTTGCCCGCCCGACGTCTTGTCGCTCGGCTAAAATTTCGCCGCTTAAGCCAGCGCCCTTTGAAAATAGAATTTTATCGCTAACGGCACCCTCTTTTTTAGAGCTTTCCGCGGCGCTATTTTTCAAATTTGAATCCGCGCTCTTTAAGCTTGGCTCGTCGCTTGCGGCATCGCTTTTTATATAGGCGTTCGGCGTCATCTTGATCCGCGCGCCCGCGTTTTCATCCAGGCTGCCATAGCCCGCAAACTCCTGCGCCGCGCCGTTTAAGCATAAATTTTCGCCGCGAATCAAAAGATCCTCTTTGAAGCCGTAGTATGCCCGCTGTTCGCTCGCAAGCTCGTATTCGCAGCCGTGTACGATAGCGATCTCGGGGCAGACGTCCGCGCACAGCCCGCAGTAGACGCAGCGCCCTAAATTTATCGAGTAGTTATCTACTTTTTTGCGGCCGTCGGCGCCGAGGCTTGTCTCCATCGCGATGCAGTTCGCCACGCAGATCTTCTCGCACAGACCGCATCCGATGCAGCGCTCGCTGCCGCTTTCAAGCAGGCGCATTAGCTTATGCACGCCGCGGTATCTAGGCGGCATAACAAATTTTTCCATAGGATATCGAAGCGTGTGCGAGCCGCCGCGCTTAAACATATTTTTGAGCACCACCCACAGCCCCACGAAAAGCTCGCCGTTAAAGGTGCGGGAGAGGAATCTACGAAGCTTATCGCCGCCGGATTTAATAGGGGCTCGTTTATCGATCTGGACGTATCTTGCCATCGCACCCCTCCTTAAACGATCGCTAGCGCGGTAATTAGCACGCAAGCAAGAGCTAACGGCATGCAGACTTTCCAGCAAAGCCCCATCAGCTGATCGGGGCGCAGATGCGGCCACGCCGCGCGAGCCCATAGGAAGCAGAAAAACACGAGGCTTGATTTTAACACCATCATAACGCCGCCAGGGATAAACCAAAACGCGTTAAATCCGCCCAAAAACAGCAGCGTCGTAACGACGGAGTAGGTTATGATATTGGCGTATTCGCCGATAAAAAACATACCCCAGCGCATACCCGAATATGCCGTACCGGCGCCCGCTACGATCTCGGTTTCGTTTTCGGTAAGGCATAGCGGCGTGCGGTTGCACTCTACAAAGGCTGCGATGAGAAAGAGCGCGAAGCAAACGGGCTCTTTCCAGATAAACCACTTATCTATGCCGCCGCTTTGCGCGCTTACGATGTCGATGAGCGAGAGCGAGCCAGTGATCATCACGATAGGGATCAGGCTAAGGCCATTTATCACCTCAAAGCAGGTGATCTGCAAAAACGCGCGAAACGCGCCTATCGTGCCCCATTTATTGTAGCTCGCAAGCCCTCCGATCAGTAGACCATAAACGCAGGTGCCGCTAGCTCCGAGCAAAAATAAAATTCCCACATTTATATCGCTTAAAATCGGCTGGATGGTTCGCCCGCCGATCGTAAACTCCGGCAGCAGCGGCACTACCGAAAGCGCCACGAAAGCTCCCGTAGCCGATATTATCGGCGCGATTTTAAAAAGAAGCTTATTCGCCCGCGCAGGGATCGCGTCCTCTTTTGTAAAAAGCTTTATCATATCCGCGCCCACCTGCAAAAGTCCTGCAGGCCCGACCATAGAAGGCCCGATCCTGCGCTGCATAAAGGCAAGCACCTTGCGCTCGGCATAGGTCGCAAGCCCCGAGAGCAGCGCGATGACGGCTAAAATCACGAGCGCCTTTAAGACGGTAGCTACGAAATAAAATGCACTATCGCTCATCTGCCCTCTCCTTTGGAATTTGAAATTTTCTCGATTTTTACGCTTGCATAGCGTGAGGTTTTGAAAAATATCTCGCTGCGCAGCTTCTCGTCAAAATACGGCAGATACGCCCCGCTAAAGCCTAGATCGATCTTTACGCTAGCGACGATTTCGCGCTTTAAGCTTACGAACTCAGTCGCGCCGCTTTCGCTGTTTTCATCACCGGCGCCGTCTGCTTTATGCGCGGCACTTGCGCGATCCGTTTTTTTCGCACGACCGGTGCCGCTTTTATCATTAGCGGCACTCGTTTTGCCCGCGCCGCTAGTTTTTTCATCATACCCCGCGCCGTCCGCTTTGTAAATTTTAACGACGTCACCTGCGCTCACGCCCAGAGCTTCGGCGATGCCGGGACTTAGATACAGAGCGCCCGCTTCGCCGAGCCCGCTGCTTGCGCCACTAAATTTATTGAATTGATGCAGCGGATTTGCCTCATAGATTAAAATTTCGCCCTCGCCCACGCTAATCGGCGCTGAAAGCGAAATTTCAAACTCCTCCTCGCTAGCGGCGAGCTCCTCGTTTCGCAGCTCATATCCGCGGTAGTTTGCGCCGCCATTGTCGTAGAAATTTTCTAAATCGTCAAATTTAATCGGCTCAAAATCCGCGCCCAAGCTTGATGTATAGCCAATCGCGTGCTCCGCGCAAACCCCAAGCGCACAGGCGATGTCGTTTAGCTCGTATCCGCCGTAATCAAGCGCCGCATTGGTGGACACCACGCGCTTGTCGTAGTTCGTAAACGTGCCCTCCTGCTGCAACAAGCTAGGCGCGTCCAGATCCGCTTCCAACACGCCGAAGCTAATATCGCCCGCTTCATTGTAGCCTAGCGTCTCGCCCGCGCTCATTTGCGCGCTAAGCTCACAGATGAGCGCGACGCCCAGGCTGTTCGTGCGCGGCGGCACCACTAGCACTTTTAGCGGCGTGTAGCGCTGCACCAAGCCCGCCAGCCGCGCGAGCATAGCGCTATTTGGCGTGCGGATAAAATCCTCGCCGATGATAAGCGAAAAACGCTCCTTTTTAGCCAAAATTTCATCTATTTTTTGCTCGTCCAGACCCAGCGCGCGGGCAAAATTTGAAATTTTACTTTCCACAGGATTCTCAGAATTCTGCGCGGAATTTTTTGCGGAATTTTCGGCACCGCTCGCACTCACAACGTTCCCAGCGCCATTTGCCTCCGCAGAATTTTCAGGATTTCGCGAACCCACGGGTTTCTCGTCTAAATTTTCCTTCGCCGCGGCGCGCGAAATTTCAAATTCCGCCGCGAGTTTCGTATCCAGCCACTCAGGTAGATCGCGCCCGAACTTTTGCAAGATCCAAAGCAGGATCTGTGCCTCCAAGCCCGCAGCGTGCGGCTGATGGATGAAATTTTTGCCAAAACTCTTAATGCCCTCGTCGCAAAACGGATGAAAATAGATCCCGCTTGCCTTATTTATCTTACAGGCGCTGTTTACCGCATAGCCCAGATTTGGCGCGTCGCTACGTAAAAACGTGCCGCAAACAACGATGAAATCGCTGTTTTTAACCGTCTGCGAATCCGCATTATAAAATTTCGCGCCGCTAAGCTTAGAAAATTCGCGCAGGAATTTTTGATACGCAAGCGCTTCGTCGTTAATCAGAGCGAGCTTAAATTTTTGCCGCAAAAGCTCTAAAATCCGCGCCTCTTCGTTGGTAATGAAGCTATTAAATTTGATATTTTTGATCTCGCCATCCTCGATGCCGCGCACGATGCGGTTAAAAACCGCATCGTTTTTGCTCGCCTGCTCGTTTGAAAAATCCCAGCCGAAGCGCGCTCCCGCATGCAGGACGCTAAAATTTATGTCGCTGCTAACGCGATAAATTTTTTCACGCGGCTCGCCTATGCCGCGGCGCTTGACCTCGTAATAAAGCAGTTCGCAGTCGCTGCTGTGCGGATTGGAAGCGGGGATTTGGCGCAACTCCCAGGCGTTTGAAACGTATTTAAACGCGCGCTCTACCAAAGCCCCCGTCGGGCAGACCGCCGCGCTCTCGCCGTAGTTTACGCAATCATCATTTTCATTTACCCGCGCGATTAGGCTTTTTTGAAGTTTGTTCCACACGGCGTAGGCGTCTTTTGGCATCGCGTCCTTTTGCTCCTTACTCGGCGCGTCTCCGCCGCGCGGAACGAGCTTAAACGCATCTACACCCAGGCGGTCTTTCGCGGCGGTGATACAGCGCTCGCAAACGATGCAAAGGCTAGGATCGTAGCTTAAATATCCCCAATCCTGCACCTCGCGCGCCGTATCGCGGATAGCGTAGCTTTGGGCATTTGTGCGCATCAGATGGGCTAAATTTTGAAGTTCGCACTCACCGCTTTGATCGCAAACCCCGCACGCCATCGGATGGTTGATGCAATAAACCTGCGTGATCGCCTCGCGCTCGGCGTCGATCTCGGGGCTGCGGCTGTAAACGACCATGCCGTCCTTGGCCTTGGCGTTGCAGCTATAGACGCGCTTGCCGTCCGCTTCGACCATACAAAGCCTGCATGCGAGCGTCGGCGTACCGCCGCTTAGATAACAAAGCGCTGGGATAAAAACGCCGCAACGACGCGCGACCTGCAAGATATACTCGCCCTCGTCGCACTCGCAAGATTTACCGTCAATCGTGATCTTTGCCATTTTAAACCTTAGAAATTTCTGCGAGTTCGAAATTATAACCGCCAAAGCCCTGCCCGCCCGAGCCCAAAAGCGCAATCGTGCCCTTTAGCTCCTCATCCAAAATAAATTCTTTTTCCAAATTTAGGTGCGGCGTTTTGATGCGGACGCGATCGCCGCCCTTGATCTTTGCGACCATGCTAAAATACCTTCCGCCGATGAGCCGCTCGTCCGCATCGTGTTTGAAAACCACGGCGCCGTCGAAATTCTCAGGTTCTTTAAGCGGGCTTAAATTTAACCGCTCTTGTGCGCCCAAGTCCGCTCGCTCGCCGCGTAAGCTTAAAATTTTAACCCCGAACTTCGCCGCTATGAGAGATAGAAAGGCTTTGATATTTTCGGCGTCGGGATGGGTTTTAATAAGCGCATCGTCGATCAAAAGCGCGTCGCAGCCGCTTTGCAGAAACTCTGCGATCTGCTCGATCTCCTCCTCGCCCACGCTGCTTTCGCCGCTTAAGTACTCTAGATCCAGATCCGCGAAATATGGCTCGTCGCAAAAACTAGCGCAGATTAGCGCCAGCACGAAGCTTTGCGCGCCGATCTCGCATTTTATCAGCTCGCCCGGAAGATGCGCATCTTGCAGCGGTGATACGCTTAAAATTTCAGCGCTCTGAAAACTGGCTGCGAGCGCGGGATTTTGAAGGCTAAGCAGCGACGCGAAATTTAAAATTTTCATCCTCTCCCCTTTTTGGCGACGACCATCCAATCGACTTGGTTATAGCGTATCGAGCTTAAAAGCGTGGAATTTAGCCCCTCCACCAGATCGGCGCTCTTTTGAACCGCGCTGAAATCGCCCATCTCAAACATAAAGATCATCGTTTCGCCGCGAGCGGAATTTTTTAAAATTTCGCCCATGCGGTTTAAAAACTTATCGCCCAGATGTCTCAAATCGTAGCGCTTCATCGATCCACCTCGCCTAAGATAATATTAGTGCTGCCGATGATCGCCGCGGCGTCGGCAAGATACTGCCCCGGTAAAATTTCCTCATAGACCGCGCAATGCCAAAAGCTCGGCGTGCGGATCTTAAGGCGGTACGGGCGGCTTTCGCCCATCGAGCGGATATAAAATCCAAGCTCGCCCTTAGGACTCTCGCTCGCTGCGTAAATTTCGCCCACGGGCGGGCGCAAACCCTGCGTAACCAGCACGAAATGCTGCATCAGCGAGTAGTTTTGCGTCATGATCTGCTCTTTGCTAGGATTTACGTAAGCGGGGTCGATCGCTAAAATTTGCGGATCGCTTAGCGGATAGTGCTTCGCGCACTGGCGCAAAATTTTAAGGCTCTCGCGCATCTCCGCCATATAGCATTTATAACGCGCGTAGCAGTCGCCCTCGCTCGCATATGGCACGTCGAAATCAAGCTCGTCGTAGATGAGATAGGGCTCTTCCTTGCGGATATCCCACGCATGCCCGCTAGCGCGCAAGCTCACTCCGCTACAGCCGCAGCTAAGGGCATCTTCGTGCGAGATCACGCCCACCCCCTCGGTTCGCATTAGCCAAATTCTATTGGTATCGAGTAGATCTTCAAGCTCTTTAATGTCGCTCGGGAATTCGTCGCAAAATTTCAACATCTCTTCTAACCAGCCGTTAGGTAGATCCAAAAACACGCCGCCGATTTTGATATTATTGTGCGTAAGGCGCGCGCCGCAGTATTTCTCTATGAGATCAAGTATGTATTCGCGCGAGCGAAAGCAGTAGAGAAACACCGTCATCGCGCCGATATCAAGCGCGTGCGTACCCAAAAACAGAAGGTGCGAGCTGATACGATTAAGCTCCAGCAAGATCGTGCGGATGATCTGCGCGCGGCGCGGCACTTCGATGCCGCAGAGCTTCTCAACCGCGGCGCAAAAGCCGTAGTTGTTCGAGCCCGATGCGACATAATCGACGCGGTCGGTTACGGGGACGAATTCCGCGTAAATCATATTTTCGGCCATCTTTTCGATGCCTCGGTGCATATAGCCCACGCCCGGGCGGGCGCGCACGATTCGCTCGCCGTCAAGCTCCAGCACTAGCTTTAGCTGGCCGTGCGCGCTTGGATGCTGCGGACCGAAATTTAAGATCATATTCGCGCCCTCGCGCTCGTACTCGATGTTTTCGAAAAACGGTCTTAGCTTGCTTGGATTTTGCATTATTTTCTCTTTGTGATGATCTTGTAAATTCCGCGTTTAGCGCGTTTTACAAAGCGCACACCGCCCTCTTCTTGATATTCTTGTAAAATTTTTTCTTGCGGCCGCGGCTCGCCGTAACCGCTCTCGTGATAGAGCCGCGCGAAGTTAAAGGTATCTTTTTCATCCACGAATGCGGAATTTCGGTTTTCTTCGCCGATGCGTTCGCGTGCGCCAACCCCAAAAATTTTATCCACCTCGTACCACTTGGCAAACTCGTCTCCTTGCAGCGGATAGGACTTCAAAAGCGGGTGTCCGAACCAATCATCAGGCATTATTAGGCGCGCTAAATTTGGATGATTTTCAATCCAAACGCCCATCATATCGTATAGCTCGCGCTCCGCCCAGTTCGCGCTTTTGTAGATGCCCGCAGCGCTTTGCAAAAAGCTCTCATTCGGCACGAAGCACTTTAGTCGCGCGCGGCGCGCCCTTTTGATATCCAAAAGCTGATAAAAAACCTCGATGCCGCCGCGAGCCTCGGTGAAATCAACGCCGCTTAGCTCGCATAAAATTTCATATCCCGCGCCCTTAAGCGCGCACAGCGCCGCTAAATTTTGCGCAGGCTCCACATAAAGCACGAGAGTGTTAAATTCCACGTACGAGTTTAAAATTTTAACGCCTTCAAGCGCGTCCAGATCGTCTTTGAAATCGCTCTCGTTTGCGCTGGATTTCGGCGTTTCCTCGGGAATGAAAAATCTGTCTTTGTAGTAATTTTTTTTACTCTGATCGCCTTTGGGATTAAATTTTCTCATCAGATCAGCCTTTTTACCTTTTGTGCGCGGCGCGGGGTTTGGGTGCGGATCTTTTTTTGCAGCACCATCATCGCAAACTGCAGCGTCTCGGGGCGCGGCGCGCATCCGGGCAGATAGATATCCACAGGCACTATGCGGTCGCAGCCCTGCACCGTAGCGTAGGTATTAAACATCCCCCCGGTATTGGCGCAGCTACCCATACTGATAACCCATTTAGGCTCTGGCATCGCGTCGTATAGGCGGCGCGTAAACTCGGCGTGCTTTTTACTAAGCGTGCCTGCGATTATCATCACATCCGATTGCTTGGCGCTTGCGCGAAATATCGTGCCGAAGCGGTCAAAGTCAAATCTGCCCGCGCCCGCCGCCATCATCTCGATCGCACAGCAAGCAAGCCCATACGTCATCGCCCACAAAGAGTTGCTCCTTCCCCACGCAATTAGCTTATCGACGGTGGTAAGAACTACTGGAAGCCCGTTTTCGCGCGCGTAGTTTATCTTATGCTCTGCCAATTTAGCGCTCCTTTTTTCCAGGCGTAGATGAAACCGACGCCTAATAATACGATGAAAAACGCCATCTCTACAAGCCCGAACACGCCTAAAATTTTAAAATTTACCGCCCACGGAAACATAAAGATAATCTCGACGTCAAAAAGTATGAAAAGCACGGCTATCAAAAAAAAGTGGGAGTTCATTCGGTTGGGCTGTTTGACGGCCTCGGGGCCGCTTTCGTAAATTTCGCCCTTTAGCCGCTCGTCGCACCTATCTGCCAAACGCGAGCCTACCAAAGAGGATAGTTTAACGATGAGCGAAAAGACGCAAAAAGCCAGGATTAGCATTACGAATATTCCGAAATACGGGCTTTGCAGCGGAATTCTAGACATTTTTCGCCTCGGTTTTAAAATTTAATGTGGATTGTAACGAAGTATTGATTTAATAAAGCTTAGCGCGCGCCACTAAATTCGCTTTTAAAATTAAAATTTATATACCTCGCCCGTGCGATTTAGTGGGGATTAAGGCGCGTGTGGTAAAATTTCGCGGATTTTAAGGGAGAGCTATGAAATCTAGCAAGATAAGTCTCATTTTCTACGGCATATTCTGCGGCGTAACAATCTATTTTCTTATCTGGGGATTCGGTTTTATAGGAAGCGGCGATAAAATGCTATTTTTGGTTTCGGTATTTTTGGGCATCTTTATGGCCTTTAATATCGGCGGAAACGACGTGGCAAATTCTTTCGGCACCAGCGTCGGAAGCGGCACCCTTAGCATAGCGCAAGCCCTTTGTATCGCGGCGGTATTTGAAGCAAGCGGCGCGGTAATCGCAGGCGGCGAAGTGACTTCGACGATCCGCAGCGGCATAATCGATCTTAGCAAAATGGATGTGCATCCGAGAGATTTTATCTATGTAATGATGAGCGCGCTTTTTGCGGCTGGCGCGTGGCTACTTTTTGCTAGCAGAAAGGGCTTGCCCGTATCCACTACTCATGCAATCATCGGCGGTATCGTAGGCTCGGGGCTTACGCTAGGCGCCCTGCTTAATACCGCAGAGACTTCCGCATTGTGGCTAGTGCAGTGGGATAAGATCGGCAAAATAGCGATCTCTTGGGTACTCTCGCCGATTTTGGGCGGAGTGATCTCCTTTGGAATTTTCTGGCTCATCAAACATTATATTTTGGATTACAACCGTTACGCTCAAATAAAGATCGACCGCATAAAGCGCGAAAAAAAATCTCTCCGCAAGCTGCATAAAAAGACCTTCGAGACCTTAGACGACATTCAAAAGATCGCCTATGCAGAGGCGCTAAATCACGATATTTACGCGATGCGCGATCCCGATTTTGATCCAAGCGAACTGGATAGCGAGTATTATAAAAAGGTGATCGAGCTTGACGCTAAAAAAGAGAAGCTCAAATCCCACAAGGCCCTAGAGTACGGGATCCCCGCCGTAGCCGGTATCGGAGCCTTCGTGATCTCGGCGATGTTGATATTTAAGGGGCTGCATAATCTAAATTTCGGGCTTACGAATTTTTACAACTACCTCATCATCGGTATGTCGACGCTGATTACCTGGCTTTTGATGTTTATTTTCGCTAAAACCCTGCGCCGCTCAAATTTAAACAAATCCGCGTTTTTGATGTTTAGCTGGCTGCAGGTGCTCACCGCTAGCGGTTTTGCCTTTTCACACGGCAGCAACGACATCGCAAACGCCGTGGGTCCGTTTGCCGCCATCATCGATACGATGGCTACGAATAGTATCAATCCCTCCACTCCCGTGCCGCAGCAGATTATGATAATGTTTGCAGTAGCCCTCATAGCGGGGCTTTGGTTCATCGGCAAAGAGGTAATCGCCACCGTAGGCACCAATCTTACCAAAATCCACCCAGCCTCCGGCTTTAGCGCCGAGCTCGCAAGCGCCGTCGTCGTAATGGCGGCATCGGTGCTGGGGCTTCCGATCTCCTCGACCCACGTGCTAATCGGCGCGATTTTAGGCATCGGCTTGGTAAATCACAGCACGAACTGGTCGCTGATGAAGCCGATCGGGCTGGCGTGGATCATCACCCTGCCCGTCTCGGCGCTACTTTCGGCGTTTGCATTCGTACTTTTGCGCCACGTATTTTAGGCTAAATTTAAAAATCCGCTCCCTGAAATTTTAAAATTTCGCAAAATTCTACGCAGGCCAAATTTTAAAATTTCACGGCGCCGAAGCGAGTAAATTTTGCAACTCCTCTTGCGGCGAATGGCAGCGCAAAACTCGCTAGCAACGGCACAGATTCGCCCGCATGCCCTGTAAAATTTAATAAAATTTTAGCTAAAATCGCGCTTTTAAATTTAGGAAAGCTATGAGTAAATTTGAAATTTTTAGATCCACCCTCGCCGTGATGATGGGCTACGTGCCGCTAGGGCTGGCGTTTGGTATCTACGGCATCAGCCAAGACCTGCCCGTATGGGCGCTCGCGCTAACCTCACTGCTGATATACGCAGGCAGCGTGGAGTTCGTGCTGATTGCCTTCATCGTAACTCACGCCTCGCTCGTAGATACCTTCGTCGTGGCGTTTTTGCTAAATTTTCGCCATTTTTTCTACACGATGTCGCTACTGGACGAGCTGCGCTTCGTACGTCATAAAATTTACGCCGTATATGCCCTTACGGATGAAACCTTTGCGCTGCTAAAAGCGCGTGCGTTTTTGCGCCCCGAGGAGCTTAGCAGCGAACAACCCGTAACGCAGCAAAGATTAAAAGAGCTTGATCTGCTCTATAATCTAACCGCGGTTTTAAATCATTCCTACTGGGTCGCGGGCGTCGTTGTAGGGGCTGTTTTGGGAGCAAGCTTGAAGCTTGATTTTAGCGGAGTAGAGTTTAGCCTGACGGCGCTTTTTGCGATGCTAACCTATGAGGTTTTTAAAGCAAATCCGCAATACAAAGTGCTATTGCTAGGATTTGCCTGCGCGTTTGCGGGGCTTTTTATCTTTCCTACAAAATACTTTTTATTCGGCACTCTGATTTTCGGCACTGCGGTTTTGCTGCTCTTTCGTAAATACTTCGAGCGACCTTCGTACGCGGGACGCAGACTGCGAAAATTCTTAAAAAGGAGCAGGTAGTGGAAATTTTGCCCTATATCTTTCTGGCCTCGCTCGCTACGATTTTGACGCGATTTTTGCCGCTGCTGCTTTTTAAGAAAAAGACCGCGAGTCCAAGCCTATCGTATCTGCAGAAAAACTCGGGCCTTTTGATAATGGTCGTTTTGACGATCTATGCGCTTAAGACGATGCTGTCTAGCTTTTCGGGCGAGCGGGCTTTCAGCGCGGACGCGCTGCAAACGGCGACGCTGCTATTTTGCCTAATTATGGCGTTTGTTGTGCATGCTAAATTTCGCAATTCGCTCGTTACGATAGCGCTTCCTACGCTAATATATATGGCGGCGATACGCTTTTTATTAAATTATTGATAAATTTATAAGTTAGTTTTCGATAAACTTCAAAAATTAGTTTTTAAGTTTAAAAAAGGTTAAAGTTTTATGAATTTTATCAGTCAAATGGTGCATAGCTTCGCTAAAAAATACGCCGCCGACACCATGCAAAAATCCCTATACAACTCCCTTAGAATCGACATCACGCAAGAGAACATCGCTAAAATTCCAAACCCCGATAAAAAATATATGCTCTACATGCACGTGCCCTTCTGCCACACGTTTTGCCCGTACTGCTCCTTTCATAAATACGCCTACGAGCGTGGTGCGTGCAAGGCGTATTTCGGCGCGCTACGCACCGAGATGCAGCGCACGAAGGACGCAGGCTACGACTTTGAGACGCTTTATGTAGGCGGTGGCACGACGCTCATCGACGAGGAGGAGCTAGCGCGCACCCTGGAGCTTGCCAAGTCGCTTTTTAGTATCAAAGAGGTCTCGTGCGAGAGCGATCCCAACCACATCGAGCCTGAGAGCTTGCTGCGATTTCGCGGGCTAATAGATCGCCTAAGCGTAGGGGTGCAGAGCTTTGATGATGATATTTTACGCAAAGCTTCACGCTACGACAAATTCGGCTCGGGCGAAATTTTGCAAGAAAAACTATCCCGAGCGGTCGGAATTTTACCGATTTTAAGCCTAGATCTGATTTTTAACTTTCCGTTTCAAACACGCGAAATTTTACTTCGCGACATCGAAGCGGCAAAGGCGGTGAAGCCCGAGCAGATCACGCTGTATCCGCTGATGAAATCCCCTTTGATGCGCGATCAAATAGCGCGGAGCCTCGGCGTTAGCAACATAGACCGCGAGGAGGAGTTTTACTCCATCATCTGCAAGGAATTTTCTAGCTGGCACCGCAGCAACGCATGGGCTTTCGCTCGCGAGAAATCAAACATCAACGACGAGTATGTAGGCACAAACCACGAATACGTGGGCATCGGAAGCGGCGCGTTTAGTTTCCTAGGCGGCAGGCTGCTCGTAAATGCGTTCAACCTCGAAGAGTACGCAAGCAGGGTGCGCAAAAACGAAAGCACCGTAATCGCCACTTGCGATTTTAGCAGATCCGAGCGCGCGAAATACCTCTTTTTGACCGAGCTTTTTAACGGCGAGATCGATATCGCTAAATTTAACGCCGTAAACGATCTAAATTTGCGTCGCGAACTGGGCAGAGAGCTTAGCCTGCTAAGGCTAGCAGGAGCCGTACGCATCGAGGGCGAGATCATCCGCACGACGGAATTTGGCGCGTATTTGTGCCTTGTTTTGATGAAGGAATTCTACACCGGCATGGACAAGGTGCGCGCGGCGTTTCGCGACGATGCCAAGATTAAGCGTGCAAAACAGCTCATCATCATGGACGAAAGCGAATCCGCGGCAGCTGGCGCAGCAAAAGGCGAGATAGCGTCGTAAATTTTGTGCCAGACCGCTACTAGCGCTTAGACGCACCCGCGACTTAAGCGCAAATACCGTCTGGCATTTAAAAACACAAACGAATTTTTGATTTCAAAATTTAGGAAGCGCCGCAATGAAACGTAGAGGAATTAAACTATTCATTTTATTTCTGTTTTTTGTCCTTGTATTTGAGCTCGTCGGCAATCTTTTTAACTTCGGTCGCTTTCCGTTTCATAAAAGCTGTGAGGCGTTTATGATGATAAACCGCCATATAACCGGTGATTCAAACGATAGGTGCATAATGCAACTTATGGAGCAGGGCAACAAAAGAGATCTTTCGCTATATTACTATAAAACTAAATTTAATCTTGAGGAGCCATTGTCCGAACTGGATGAAAAAGCTATAAAATTTTTAAATAGACCGGGGTGGAAGATAATCGACATAAAGGAAGATGGCTTGGAAAAGAAATTTCTAATAAGCGATTAAATTTAAATAGCAAAGAAGCCCTGCTTCAATTGCAATATCAAAGCCTAATAAATTTAGAATTTTAAAATTTATAAAATTAAAGGAGGAAACAATGAGTAATCTAAAACTCATACAAAACTGGTACGCTTCCAAATGCGACGGAGAATGGGAGCATGAATATGGCCTTACGCTAGAAACGGTCGATAATCCCGGTTGGTGGATTGAAATCGATGGCGAGAGCGGGAAAAAGCCGATCAAAATAAATATCGATAGAGATGACGAGGATTGGTTTTTCATCAATGCCACGGAAAACGAACTCAAAGGAAGTTGCGGAGCCGAAAATTTAGAGGAATTATTGGAGCATGTAGTAAAATGGCTTATGGATTAAAATTTAGCAAGGCAAATAAAGGAGCCTAGATGATCGAAGTCGAGATAAAAAACGAATCTTGCAAAAAGACCGAAGTTACGCTTGCAAATATCGAAATTGTTAAGGACGCCGTAAAGGAATTCGCCTATAAAAGCTTTAAGGGCAGTTATCTGTTTTTTGATATTTACGGCGAGATAGATAGGGATTTTCGCGTGCTTGGAGCAATCGGCGAAGGAGATGAAAACAATATCGGAAAAATAGATCTTAAAAAATATGAAAAAAGCTCCGTAGGCGCTACCGACATATCGCAAGATATAGAGGGCGCGAAATTCTGCACCTTTTTCAAGCTGGATCAAAGTGAAATTTTAAAGCAAATATTATATTATATAGCCTATGAAAGATTTGAAGGCGGCTATTACGCAAAGGGTAAATTTATAGGCAAAAATGGAGACGATCTTGTTTTTATCAGCATCTGCGGCGATCTAAAAAATTGCGCCGAAATAAAGAGCGTCGATTTAGATGAAATAATAAAAAGTATGCCTAAACTCTCGGAATCAAATAATTTTTATATTAGCGAGTTTATATGAGATCAACTAAACGGATCGATGAGGTAAATTTTATATCGCCAACCGATTAAATTTAAAAAGGAGATACTATGAAATTTAAAATTTTAAAACCGAATGAACTATACGGCTGGGTTTTTAACAAAGATGAAGAACTTTATAAGGCTTTAGGATTTGATTGCTGGATGGATTCGTTTATTCGCATATTAGCTCAAATTCCCGGTACCAGAAAAAAAGATATTTTGGATTACATTGAATATGAAATCTTTGATTGGTACGAATGGTTTGAACTACATTGGATTATCCAAAGCGATTATAAGCTAGCGGACGAAGATAATCCTGAAATTTCAGCCTATCCGACATACGCGGGAGAGTATTTCGGAGTAATGGGTCAGCTGTTTTTAGGGGGTATGATAGACTTCGGCATAGAGGGCGAAAATTTAAGAAAGAAATGGGCTGACTTCGATACGAATTTATCCAAGATCGATCTAGGTATGTCGCTTTATGAGAAGTGGGTCTATTTTAGAGATAATTTCTTTTTTGGGTATAAATTTTTAGAGGAGGAGAACATAACTCCCAAAGCAGAGATAACTTGGAAGAATCCCGATACCTGGAGTAGATTTAGCCACTGGATGTGTATGACTAATGCGGGCAAAGAGTATCGTGATAAAATTTTAAAGCCGAGGCTTTATGAAAAGTATAAGGATGTGAGTATAGAGGTGTAATTTAGCGATTACAAATAACGAAAAATTTATTATGAACATGTTTAATCTAGCAAGCAAAAAAGGACTTTAAATGACCATCTTACCAATATCAACCTTCGACAATGATTTACAAAGAGGCGATATTATAAAATTTAACGACGATGAGCTTATGGTCTGTGATGAGCGATGTTTCTGGACAGAAAATCCTTGCCTTTTAAATTTAAAAGATAACAGATACTTTGAACTTCCTAGCGAGATGTTATCAAGCAAAGCGGGGTTTGTCGTGGATAAGGAGCAATTAATTCGTAATTTAGCAAATTTCGGCATCAATGCGAGCCCCCGGGAGGTATTCATATGCTCTGATAATTACCTTAGTAGCGATGAACTAGAAGATTGCGACGAAACAATCCCCGGTTTCAGACTGACAAAACCTAGGGATAAATTCGGACGCAATAGACGCATAAAGAGGAGTCTAATGAAAAAATTTAGCATTCCTCTCTTGAAATTTCGCGGAAAGATCGAGGTCGGAGATATTATCGAGTGTAGAAAATCCAGCTATCCATATGAGAAAAATGTAAGCTTTATCGTAGTAAAAGCAAAAGACGATGATGGAGTAAATTTTATAAAATTGGTCGTAATTAGCGGCTACAAGGCGGGCTTATGGGTTCTGCCGTTTTTATTTAAAACAGATAAAAATATGATAGAGGCAGACTGGCTAATTAAAAATTGGAAATATATTTTTTATAGGTGCTGTGATATAAGGCACACCTATGTAAATTTGCAAAACCGAAAAGAGGTTTTAAATTTTACCGATAAGCAGTTGGAAAATTTCATAAAAATTAAGCAAAAGAGATTTAAATTTAAAAATAAGAAGTGATATAATGCCCCACAAATTGGCGTTGGCGGTATGTATGGGTAGAATACATACAAAGATAAGGAGAATAAATAAATGATAAAAAGCGGAATCATCAAAGCATTAAAATTTATAATTTGCGCTGTAGTAATTTTGTTATTATTTATAATTTATGAAAGCAATTTGTGTGCAAAGTGTGATTATACGTTTTTTGTAGAGGAGAGGCTTATGGGTAGATTATTGATAGCAATCGATACAAATGATATAAATTTAGTAAGATATATTGCTGCTGAAGGTAGAGTTTGCAAGCAAGCCAATGTCCATAATAGAGCGCTTAAAGAATTAAGAAGAATGGAATCAGAAAATAATAGAACTAATGAGTAAACCGGTTTTTGCGGAACAATAAAGAGAGATATGAAAGAAGCGAAATTTACAAGACAGCTTTCTTGTTTTATCCTTACACTCTTATCTAATATCGCCCTATTTCTCGATACTCCGCCGCTTTGTAAAATTTTAGATATAAACGCTGTCTATACGCGAACCTAAACACCGCGTGAAATTTTAAAATTTCAAATCCCTGAAGCTCTGCGAAATTTTAAATTTCGCAGACTAAACTCCGCATAAGATTATCGTATAAAGCCAACATGCCGAGCGCGCGACAAACAAACCTCTAAATTCTGCCGCGCGCCTACTTTGACTCAAGCAGCTGCTCGCGCGAGCGGGCAACTTCGTGCGCAGGCCTTAAGCTACTCAAACCGGCGGCGCAAAGCAACTAAAAGTAGCTATACGGCGAAATTTACGCCAAAGCCTCGCCGCAAGTTTTATTTAAGCACCTTGCCTAAAATCCCGGCACCTTTGCCAACGGCGCTGCCGCGAAGCGCGCTTTCTTTTTCCCTCATCACCGCAAATAGCCCGTCCAGCGTCTTTTGCGTGATGTAATCGTTCAGATCCTCGCCCTGCTTAGGCAGATACTCGCTCGCACCCAGCCCGCGCGCGATGTTTTGCACCGCTTCGTTACCCGCGATCTTGTTTTGCGCGAAGGAATTTAGCCCGTTATACGCTGTCGCGAAGCTGTTTTTGCTCATCATATCGCTTACGATCGGCCTAAAAACCGCCCGCAGCTTCGCACCTGATTTGCTCTGCAGATACTCGCTAAGCGCCGTGTCGCCGCCGCCGATGAGCTTTTTAACGTCGGCATCGCTCATAGATTTCAGATCTTGCAAAAATATCTTGCTCGCACCGCTCACCGCCTTGGTAGCGGCGTCGTTCATGCTCACGACGAGCTCACGTTCCCATTTATCGCCGCCTACCTTTCTCGCAAGCTTCGCAGCCGCCTTCAGCGAAGGAGGAAGCTCGATTTTAGCGGTCTTGCTGTGGATGTAGCCCTTGGCGAGCTCGGCTACGGCGCGGTTCGTAGCGGAAGCGAGCAGCTCTTTGTAGTTTCCGCTCTGAGTCGCACCGAGCACGTCCGCGCCCTGCTTTAGGATATCCGTTACGTCCGCATGCGCGAGCGACAGCGACGCGGCGGCGAGTAAAACCATAAATTTTTTCATATTGCAACCTTTGGATAAAATTTGCGCCATTATGCCAAAATGCGGTAAACGCTCAGCCCGTGCTCAGTTTAAATTTACGCGCTGCGCGGGCGAGCTGAGATAAAATTTTAGGCTAAATTTAAAAGCAGCTTCGAGCTAAATTTTAAACGTCAAATTTCAAAGCTAAATTTAACGGGCGGAATTTACCAGCCAAATTTAAAGATGAAATTTGGCTGGGCGGTCTTTGTCGTGCTTGCGGCTAAATTTTAAAAGCAGCGCTACGACGAGCTAAAATTTTAAAACGCTGCTCGGCGCTATTTAAATTTACGCAGCGCACAAGTTGCGCAGAATGAATTATAGCGATGAGCGGCTATATCCTCAGCGCAAACGATTGAAATTTTATCAAACCCGCCAAAAAGCTTGCCGTAAATTTAAAAATCTTAAATTTAAAAGCGAGCTGCGGCTTTCGGCACGATAAGCAGGCCTAAACCAGCCCTTGATCCAGCATCGCGTCGGCTACGCGGCGAAAGCCCGCGATATTCGAGCCCAGCACGAGATTGCCCTCCGCACCGAATTCCTTCGAGGTCTCGTAGCTGGTGCGAAATATGTGACGCATGATCTCGCGCAGCTTGCCGTCGACCTCCTCGAAGCTCCACGACGCCATCTGCGCGTTTTGCGCCATCTCAAGCCCGCTCGTAGCCACGCCGCCCGCATTCGCCGCTTTCGCAGGACCGAAAAGAAGGTCCTTTTGCGCGAGCATAAAATCGACCGCCTCGAGCGTACTGGGCATATTCGCGCCCTCGCAAACCATGCGGCATCCGTTGGCGTAAAGGGTTTGCGCATCGTCCAGATTGAGCTCGTTCTGCGTAGCGCTCGGAAATGCCGCGTCGCACGGTACGCTCCACACGCCGTTGCGGCCTGCGGGATAGGCGCTTGCGGGGGTAAATTTTGCGCCGGGACGCTCCTTGGTATATTCGCAAAGCCCTACGCGCAGCTGCTCTTTTAGCTTTTTAAGAAGCGCCACGTCTATTCCATCGGCGTCATAGATAAAGCCCGTGGAATCGCTTACGGTGACGGGCTTAGCCTGCATTTGATAGAGCTTTTCGGCGGTGTAGATCGCGACGTTGCCGGCGCCCGAGATCGTGCAAATTTTGCCGTGCAGCGAATCGCCCCTGGTAGCTAGCATCTCGTTTGCAAAATATACCGAGCCGTAGCCCGTAGCCTCGGTGCGCGCAAGACTTCCGCCCCAGCTTAACCCCTTGCCCGTAAGCGCGCCGTCGAATCTGCGGGTGAGCTTTTTATACGCGCCGTACATATAGCCGATCTCGCGACCGCCCACGCCGATGTCGCCTGCGGGTACGTCGGTATTGGAGCTGATTAGGCGGTGAAGTTCTAACATAAAAGCTTGACAAAATCTCATAATCTCGCCGTCGCTCTTGCCCTTAGGATCGAAATTTGCGCCGCCTTTTGCGCCGCCGATATTAAGGCCGGTGAGGGAATTTTTAAAAATTTGTTCAAACCCTAAAAATTTTAAAACGCCTAAATTTACGCTCGGATGAAAGCGCAGACCGCCTTTGTAAGGTCCTAAAGCGGAGTTGAACTCTATGCGGTATCCCGTATGCACGCAGGGCTCGCCGTCGTCGCTCATATAGACGACGCGAAACATCATCGTACGCTCGGGCGCTAAAATGCGCTCTAAAATTTTATTTTTCACGTATCGCTCGTCGCGCTTTAGAAGCGGTATGAGCGAGTATAAAATTTCGGTCGATGCCTGGATAAAGACCTCCTGACCGGGATTGGCGCGCTTTAAATTTAGCAGCAAGCCGTCGATGTAAGACTTCATAGTTCCTCCTTTTGAACCGGATTAAATTTTAATTTTTTGGCTTTGGCGATAAATTTTTTCAGAGCCAGCTCCTCGCGGACGCCGATTTTGTAGCTTATAAATTTTAGATAATTTAAAATTTCACGCTCTTTTATGCCCCGCGAAAAGGCGTAGCTTTGCAGAATATATCTTGGAATTTTAATGCGCGAACGCAAAAATTTCGTTGCCAGGCGCGAATAGGCTTTTTCGTTTTTCACGCAGCACAGCCGCCCGAAAACAAAGGGCAAGCCCGTGCGCTGCTGCCAAATTTCGCCCAAATCGTAAAATTTATCCTTGCCCTGCGAAAGCAGCGCCTTTAGAGCATTATCGCCGATTAGCACCTCGCCGCTAAGATCCAGCACGCGAGCTAGCATATTTGAGCTCATCGACGCGGGATCGAGCCTGGGCGCCGAGTTTTTGCGCACGAGCACGCTTAGCACCTCACGCTTTGCGACGATTCCCAGAGGCAGCCTGCGGTATTTTGCGCGGCGGCTTTCGATGCTGGAGATTACCGCGGCATCTATACGCCTATAATAAAGATCGGCGCAGAGTTTGCTCGGCACCCCTTTTTTAAATTCTATAGATTTTTTAACATAAGACGGCAGCGGAAGGGATTTTAAAAATACGTGAAAAGGGAGCAAATTTAGATAATCGATTTTGCCTAATAACATAACTTTCTCCGAATTTAGCGCAGGAAAAGAGGGCTAAATTCCGGCGCTAAATCGGAATTTAACCAAAAAATTTTAAAGTTTATTTGACCTCGGTGATCGGGATGGATTTGTATTTGCTAAACTCCACTATGCCCTCACCTTTTTTGAAGTGGATGCTCACTCCGTCTTTGTTCTCCATATAGATGCCGTCTGCGGCACGCTCGCGCTTAAGGTTGTAGCTTTTGCCGCTATCATCCTCTAGCACGGCGGTATTAAAATCGTCGTTTGAGCTAAGCGATAGCTTTTTGCCCTTGTCATCGACGAAATAGAAGGTCTTTACGTTCTCTTTAGTTATGGTTTTTTCGCTCTGTGCTTGCTTATTCATAGCGCTATCCGGGGATTGGCGGAGCTGGTTTGAGCCGCATCCTAGCAAAACTAACGCCAAAGCGGCGCACGATAGAACTTTAAACATATTTTTCCTTTAAATTGAGGTTGCACTCGTTGATGAGTGATTTTCGGATATCCCAAAGCTTTTGAGAGAGATCCACTTTGTAGCTCTGCGGATGAACGTTGCGAAGGTGCTCAAGCCAAAATTTGCTCTTTTGCTCCTTGCTAAAACGCGCGATCTCGCTTACCGTGCGGCGCACGCCTACGAATTTGCCCTCCTTGAAAACGGGACGTAATAGCTTATGCGCGCTAAAATTCGTTAAAATTTTGCGCTTGTAGGTGTAAAGCGGATGGAAAATTTCAAGCGGCGCGCTCTCGTCTATGCTCTCTCCATCAAGCGCGATCAGATCGGCAAGCGCCATACCGTTATCTTTGTCGTAGAGTCTAAAGACCTGTTTGTAGCCTGGATTATTGATCTTGCGCGGATCGTTTGAAATTTTGATCTTAGCCACGATCTCGCCATCTTTTTCGATACCGCTTAGCTTATACACGCCGCCGAGACTAGAACTGTCTCCGCCAGTAATAAGCCTCGTGCCGATCCCCCAGCTATCGATTTTGGCGTCGAAAAGCTTGAGTTGATCGATCGCGTATTCGTCTAAATCATTCGACGCGGTGATCTTTGCGTCATCAAAGCCCGCCGCATCGAGCATCTTGCGCGCCTGCTTGGTTAGATACTCCAGATCGCCCGAATCTATGCGAATCCCAAGCGGCTTATGACCGCTCGCGCGCAGCTCCTCAAAAACCTTGATCGCATTTGGCACGCCGCTTGCGAGAGTATCGTAGGTATCGACGAGCAGAAGCGCGCTGTCCGGATAAATTTTAGCGTAAGCGCGAAATGCCTCCAGCTCGCTATCAAAGCTCTGAATCCACGAGTGCGAGTGAGTGCCGATCGCGGGCACGCCGAATTTCTTTGCGGCAAGCACGTTTGACGTGGCGCTGCAGCCGCCTATAATCGCAGCCTTTGCGCCGTAGATACCCGCACTTCGCCCCTGAGCGCGGCGCAAGCCAAACTCCATCACCGAATCACCTTTGGCGCTAAAGTTTATGCGCGAGCTTTTCGTAGCGACTAGAGTTTGGAAATTTATCGTATTTAGGATCGCGGTCTCGATGAGCTGCGCCTCCATAATGTTTGCTTTGACGCGGATTAGCGGCTCGTGCGGAAATACGATCTGCCCCTCATCCATTGCGTAAATTTCGCCTCTAAATTTAAAGCCTCTTAGAAATTCTAAAAATTCGGGCTTAAATAAATTTAGACTTTTTAAATACGCGATGTCGTCATCGCTAAATTTAAGATTTTCGATATAATCCACGACCTCGCTTAGGCCGCAAAATATCGCGTAACCGCCGCCGCTTGGGTTTTTGCGATAAAAAACGTCAAAAACCGCCGTCTGATCGGGCTTTGTAAAAAAATAGCCCTGCATCATGCTAAGCTGATAAAAATCGGTAAGTAAAGCTAAATTTTGCATCTGCGTCTCTCAAATTTAATCTCGCCTCGTGCAGGAGCAAGGAATCATAGCTTTTTGGCTTCTAGGCTCTTTTTATAAGCCGCAGCGTCGAACTCTTTGACGCGAGCGACACCGTCATCTACCGCAGCTTTTGCAACCGCCGTCGAGATCACGGCAAATACGCGCGGATCGAAAGGATTTGGGATAACGTAGTCTTTGCCGAATTTCAAGCTATCTTTGCCCAGCATCTTGCGGATTTCTGCAGGAACTTCTTCGCGAGCAAGATCCGCCATCGCACGAGCGGCAGCAATTTTCATATTTTCCGTAATCTTTTTGGCTCTTACGTCAAGCGCGCCACGGAAGATATACGGAAAGCCCAAAACGTTATTGATCTGATTTGCAAAGTCGCTTCTGCCGGTGCCTACGATCGCGTCGTTTCTTACTTCCTCGACCTCGCTTGGATAAATTTCCGGTACCGGATTTGCAAGCGCAAAAATGATTGGATGCGGCGCCATAGTCTTTACCATCTCTTTGGTTAAAACGCCCGGCTTGCTAAGGCCCAAAAACATATCCGCGCCCTTCATTGCGTCCTCTAGCGTGCGATCTGCGGTGTCTAGGGCAAATTCTTTCTTTTGCTCGGTAAGATCGGTGCGGCCCTTGTGGATCACCCCTTTGGAATCGAGCATTATGATATGTTTGGCGCCTAAATTACGATACATCTTTGCGCACGCTATGCCTGCAGCGCCCGAGCCGCTGACTACGATCTTCATATCCTCGATCTTTTTGCCGCTGATGAGGGCTGCATTGATTAGCCCTGCGCCCGTAATCATCGCAGTTCCGTGCTGATCATCGTGCATGACGGGGATATCGACGGCTTTTTGCAGCTCGCGCTCTATCTCGAAGCACTCGGGAGCTTTGATATCCTCTAAATTTATACCGCCGAACGTAGACGCTATCGCTTTGCAAATTTCAATTATCTTTTTAGGATCTTTTTCGTCGATCTCGATATCGAAAGCGTCGACGCCGCCGAATTTTTTAAACAAAACTGCCTTGCCCTCCATTACGGGCTTTCCGGCGATTGCGCCGATATCTCCGAGACCCAAAACCGCCGTACCGTTAGTGATAACGGCTACGAGATTGGCCTTATTCGTGTATTTAAACGCGGCTTCGTGATCACCTTCGATCACCTTGCAAGGCTCCGCGACGCCCGGCGTGTATGCAAGCGCCAAATCCTCCGCCGTAGCGCACGGGGTTTTTACATTCGTTCCGATTTTACCGCCTATGTGGTACTTCAAAGCCGCTTCAACGTTTACTTTAGCCATTTTATAATCCTTTTTTGATTAAATTTGAAATTCTAGTTTTAACTTCGTCGCTTCCTAAAATTTCACAAATTTCAAAAATCGACGGACTTACGCTTCCTCCCGTGATCGCAACGCGCAGCGGCTGGGCAAGATCCTTTAGCTTGGCGCCGTTTGCGTCCAAAAATTTCATCGTCTCCTCCTCGCACTCCTTTGCGTTTAAATTTGCGCTTAGAGTATCCGCAAATTTTGCGAGTAAGCTTAGCGAACTTTCGGTTACAAATTTCTTATACGCCTTCTCGTCGTAGCAGCTCGGGCGGTTTAGAAGAGCCTTGATGCCCTCTGCCATCTCCACTAGCGTCTTTGCGCGCTGTTTGTACTGCTGCGCGATGAGATGTTTTTTCGCGTGCGAGCGGATATCAACGCCGAATTCCACAAGCTGCGTGGCAAGCTCATCATCGCCCGAGTTTTTAATATAATGCGCATTGAGCCACTCAAGCTTGGTTTGGTTGAAGGTACTACAGCTCTTGCTGATATGGTTAGGATCAAAGTATCGCTTCATCTCCTCCATGCTAAAAATTTCATCATCCCCGTGGCTCCAACCCAGGCGCACTAAAAAATTTAGCAGAGCCTGCGGCAGATAGCCCATGCGCTTATACTCCATCACGTCGGTAGCGCCATGGCGCTTACTTAGCTTGCTGCCGTCGGCGCCGTTGATCATCGCGACATGATAAAATTTCGGGATTTTAAAGCCTAGCGCATTATAAAGCACAATCTGCTTTGGGGTGTTGCTTAGATGATCGTCGCCGCGGATCACATCTGTGACGCCCATCAGCGCGTCGTCTATCACGACCGTAAAGTTATACGTAGGCGTGCCGTCGGAGCGCGCGATGATGAAATCGTCCAAAATATCGGCAGCGTTAAATTTTATCTCGCCCTTGATGCCGTCACTAAATTCTATCGTGCCGCTAAGCGGGGATTTGATACGAATTACGGGCTCGATCCCAGCAGGCGGCGTGCCGGTAAAGTCGCGATAGCGGTTATCGTAGCGAGGGCGCTCTTTGCGAGCTTCCTGCTGCGCGCGCAGCTCGTCCAGCTCATCCTTGCTCATATAGCATTTGTATGCCTTGCCCTCATCTAGCAGCTTTTGGACGTATTGTTTGTAAAGATCGAAGCGCGAGCTTTGATACACGATCTGCCCGTCATAGTCCAGATTGCACCACTTAAAAGCTTCCTCGATCGCCTTAGCAGCCTCCTGCGAATTGCGCTTCAGATCGGTATCCTCGATGCGCAGCAGAAATTTGCCGCCGTTTGCTCTAGCGTAAAGATAACTAAAAAGTGCCGTTCTAAGTCCGCCGATATGTAAATATCCCGTAGGACTCGGCGCAAAACGAGTTACTATCATAAAATTCCTTTGCAAAAATTACCATTTAATGTTATAATCGCGATCTTGTAATTATAAAGCAAAAAGACTAAATAAAGGTTAAAAATGATAAAGAAACTGCTTTTTTCCGCAATGATCTGTGCTATTTGTGCAAATGCCGAAGTAGTAAACGGCGTCATCGCCGTGGTAGATAATGAGCCCATCACCGGCTACGAACTAGCCAAAGTTCAGAAGCTAACGGGCTCTTCGCCGCAAGCCGCGATGGAAATTTTAATCGGGCAAAAGCTGCAACAATCCGAGATTAAACGCCGCGGCATCGCGGTAAATGACGCGGAGATCGATGCGAGGCTCAAAGCGATCGCCGATCAAAATAAGCTTAGCTTAGACCAGCTCAAAACTGCTGTGCAAAAGCAAGGTATAAACTACGATGACTTTAAAGCAAATATCCGCCGCACACTGCTTGAAGAAAAGCTCTATGGCTCGATATTCGCAGACGTACAGCACCGCACGACCCCCGAAAATGTCAAAAAATTCTACAGCCAAAATAGCTCATTATTTACAACCTTCGATAGCATCACGCTCACCCGCTACATCGCAAAATCTCAGGCTCCACTCGATAAGATCCGCGCAAATCCAAAGCTCCGCCCAAGCGACGTGTATGTGATGAAGGGAACCCTCAAGGCCAATCAAATGGACGAGGGACTAAAATACATCGTCACGAATGTCGAGCAGGGTAAATTTTCGCCGATTATCCCTACGCGCAACGGATATGAGATGTTTTACGTAAACGACAAAAAAGGGCTTCGTACGCTTGATTTCGACAGCGTGCAAGAAAAGGCAATCGAAGGCTACGTGACCTCCGAGCGCAAAAAGGCGATCACCGAGTTCAACGACAGACTTCGCTCAAACGCCAATATCCGCATTATCGAGCGTCCGCAGGCAAAATCGCAAGGCGCAAAAACCGCCCCAAAAGTTAAAGTGCAAAAAAGGCAGTAATTTTAAAATCCGATGCCTCCGTGCATTAAATTTTATAGAATTTAACGCCGATAACGCAAGAGCGGTGTTTACGGCTACGTGAAGTACTTCACAGGATACGGCGAGAGCCTCATCGACTATGACCGCCACACCGATAAAGTCGGCATCGGCTTTGCGATTTTAAAGTAAAAAGTCCTCGCACTCAGACGGCGCCGACAAGGTAAAAATCGCTACAAACGGCCAAGAGCGATAAGCCAAATTTGTCCGAACAAACAAGCGCGGCAAATTCAACGAGCGGGCAATACGTATAGCAAAGCGCGAGAGTAAATTTTAAAAATTACAAACGCGGCACGATCTATAAATTTACGTAAGGTCGCCGCCGCAACATAAGCGCAAAACTTAAGGAGATAGATGAAAAATTTATTAAGGTTTTTATCGTTTTGACCTGCGCGACTTCGCTACAAGCGGGTGGCAACTACGCGCCTAGGCAGCAAAACGACGAGCAAATCGCAACCTATGAGATATTTTTTAAATACGACCTACGCAACGGCGAAAAAGACGAAAACGGCAAAATACGCAACAGACTCTACATCATCGAGCTAGACGCGAGCGGCGCGCAGCTAAATCGCTACGTCATCGACGAGGCAGACGAGAAGTATAAGCGCAAGATCCCCGATGATCCCTCTACGAAACTAAAAATCTCGCTCGTCGTCCGCAAAAACGAGCGCTGGGTGCTACTTGAAGTGTACTCAAAAGAGCACCGAAACGCGCCTGCGTTCACGGCCGAGAGATGTCTGTGGAGCGGACTAGAAAAGGAGCTACTGGAGGATTTTGACGCGGGCGAGGCGCTAAAACTGTACCGAAAAACCAAACGCTTCGACGCAAATTTGGGCTTTTTTACCGAAAATAACATAGCCGAATACCGCAAAGACGGCAAACCGTCGTATAAGGAATTCATTAGCGTCCGAACGGGCAAAAAAGAAACGACTTTTGAAAAATACGACGACAGCGGACGCCTAAATAGCCGCACATGCCAGCTAGGCGGCGACCCGCTGCTTTTTGAGTTTTTCTACCCGAGCGGCAAGCTAAAAAGCGTGATAGACCAGCGCCTATCGCTCGGCAAGCCGCTAAACGAAGCGGTTAAAATACAAAAGGAATTTAACGAAAAGGGCGAGCTCATAAAAGAGGTAGTAACCGACGCAAAAGCGGGCGTGGCGACTACGAAATTTTACGGCGAAAACGGCGAAATCATAAAAACCGAAACAAAAAATCTCAGATAAACTAGATGCGGGAAAAGACATGTTTTTAGAGCTAGACCAAATCGCTTGCGAGCTAGACGAGATCTATTTGCCTCTGGAGCAAGAGGGCATAACGGGCATGGCATGAGACTGTCGCTACAATGCGACTCTGGCGCGTGCGTACAGGCGATAGAAAAAGCGCAAGAAACTCTCGGTGTCAAATTTCCGCCTGCGTTTTCGTGACTAGTTTGTAAATTTGACTTCGGCGAATTTGAAGTTTGCAGCGTACGCTTTGGCATCGGCGACAACTACGCGGGCGAACTCGTGCGGCTAAACGGCACCGACGAATACGGCGGCAAATGGTGGCGAGGCGAGGCGCGTCCCGCGAATTTGATAGTTTTTGCCGTGGGCTATCCGTGGATTTTTTTGCTTGATTGCGCGGACGGCGCGATTTACGCGTGGCTACTTGGAGGCAAAGAGCTTTGCGGCAGGCGCGTTGCGAGCGATTTTGAGAGATTTTTTAGAGCGCTTGCTAGTATCGATATCGCGCGACTAAGCAAAAACGCCGTGCCTTGCGCAGAAGAAATCGCCAAATTCGTCCAGGCTGACGACGATAAGGCGCTTGAGTTTTGGCGAGAAACGGCGGAAATTTGATAAATTTAACGCCTAACGCTAGGATTTTTGCGCTACAAATTTAAGCGCGGACACCGAACGGCGACGGAGCGATCCATCGTAAAAATCGCTCCGAAACGCTTAAATTTGAAACTAAATTTAATTTAGTTGATAAAGCCTATTTTTGCCCTCTTGGTAGGACAAAATATACATCGCGCCGTCTTTGAAAAAGATGCTTCTAGCGTTGCTTATCTCGCTCGGATAGGAGAGAGTTTTGACGATCTGCTCGCTCTTTGGATCGATGAGCGCGATGACGTTGTGGTTTTTGCTAAGCGCGTAGAGCAGGCCGTCGTGATAGCTCATCGACGTGATGTAGAGATCGCCTAGGCTCTTGTCCTGTTTGAGCGCGGCTTTTGGGCTAAACTCGCCCGAGAGCGTGCGATCGCTCAGCAAAATTTTAGAGATGACGAGCTTTTTCGCATCCTTGTTGTTCGGCACGGTGGCTAGGTAGCAGTACGTCCCGTCGGTAGCGATGCTTGCGACGTGGTGAAATTTCGCCCTGACCGTATCGATCCTGCTGCGTCCGAGCCCTTTGCCCTGCCCTTCAAATTTATCATTACCGCGCACGAAATCGGCGTATTGAAGCGCTTCGTCCGCGCCGCCGTTTTTCGCAAATCTCAAAAGCGTCTTATTCGAGCCCATGAGCATGTATTTATCGCCCATAAACGGGATCACGCCGATGATCGGATCGATCGTCGCCGAAAAATACGGATCGATCTCAAAATCGCTCGTAACTTTAAAATTTTCGTCCATGAAAAACACTTCCCACTTCGAGCTCGCGACGAATTCGCCGTTTATGAAATCAAGCGAGTTGATAGGCTTGGCGAAGCTTATATCGTTCTTTGAGGCGATGCTTAGATTTTCATCGACCGCCAAAGGAGCGTTGCTCGGGTTGTTGTCAAATTTCACGCCCAGCTTCTCGCTAGCGGGCGCAAAGGCATAATCCGGCGCCTCGACCTCTCTTTTGCCGCGAAATGAGATGTTTTTCCAGTGATTTTTATAGCCGCTATCGTCCCAGATGATATATTTTGGATCAAGCGTGAAGCGCACCGGATCGCCCTGTCCGTAATACGGCGGAAGGCCCGTGCTGACGAAGGCTTGAAAGAGGTTTGAAGCAATTATGAGCGTGCAGACGATGAAAGCCGCGGAGGTGAGCTTGCCGAACCTTCTGATCGTCTCACCCTCCATCTCCTCTTCAAGCGCGCTAAACTTAGGCGCGAAAAAGAATATCGCTCCGAGCATCACTACGACCGCCCAGAACACTATCTCCGCCCAAAAATAGGTATGGATACCGAAAACCGCCAATCCAAAGCCCTGATCTAAATCCCTGTGCGCGTGTATGCCGTAGTGCGCGAAGGACTGCCATAGTCCAAATCCAGCCATCAAAAGCAGCATGGCTAGGTATCTGGCCTTTAGCCCGTATCTGACGATAAAAAGAGCCGTGACGCCGATAAAGATCATACCTTCGCGCTGTCCCCAGCACAGCGTGCACGGGCTGTCCTTGAGCACGTAGCCGAAAAAGAGATTGGCTATCCCCACCGGCAAAAGGATGATCAAAAATCCCGCCAAGCACATCAATGCGTAGAAAAATTTTGCCTTTTTGATTTCGTTCATACCGCGCCCCTTATAGATTTATCGTCGTTAGCAGGGCGCCTGATTTGTGCCCTATGTATAAATACGCCATAAATAGCCACGAGACTACGACTAAACCGAAAGCGAGCTTTTCTTTTTGCGGTTTTGCTATGATAATAATCATAGCTATCAGGACCAACAAAAGCTGCAAAAATTCCATCTTTTCTCCTTGTTTTGATTTGTTTTGGAACGACAATTTTATCCAACCAAAACTTAAATTTAATCATTGTGTTTTATACGGCGCGCAGAGGCGGCGGGCAAGGCGGCGCGACGATAAATAAAGCGACGCCGGTAGTGAAGCAGATAGCGCGGTTCGCAGCGAAATTACGATAGCGGCATTAGCTAAGGGGGGGGCGGCAAGAAAGTTGGATGGCGAGCGGACGAGCGACGCGGCAGTAAAATGCAGCGCGACGACAAGAAGGACGGTGGGGCGGGCGCACAGACGGTACGATAGCGAGAATAAGCGGCGCAGCAGCAAAAGCGCGGCGACGAACGAAGCGGCGCAGCGCTATAAATTTTATCATCCGCTTAAGTTGCACTCGCATTTAGTCGCGCAAATCAAATTTTAAGCTTAAATTTCTTAATGATCCTGCTAGCTTGCTTGCGTTTTTTACGCCCGTATATCTGCCCTCGCAATATTTGCGCGTACTAAGCTTCGCATCGTTTTCGGCGTCCACGTCCGCGCCGTTTGAAAGCAAAATTCTAAAAATATTTTCGTTTTTGCAAAAGCACGCGCGCTATATCGGCGCGAAGCCCTCTGCTCGCCAAATTTACCTCTGCGCCGCAATCTAGCGCTATCGCTGCAGCATCATCCGCGGCGATAGCGAGATTTAAAAGCGTCTCGCCGCTAGCGTCTTTTGATCTGGCGAAGCGATTTCGGCGCTAAATTTGCCCCTTTTTTGAAGCTTTTCATAAACTCGCTTGGGCAGATTTTCGCAGTCCGTATCCCGTAGCTGCACCAAATAAGTGCCGAATTCAAAGCCTTCAAATTTCGGCTCATACGCGTCGTTTCGTGAAATTTGAAGAATTTTATACTCGCTTGGGCGCAGCACCTGCCCGCAGCGCTACCGGTAGGCCTCGTAGCGAAAATATATCGCCCAAATCCCCGTCACGACGCCCGTTATCTCGCACTCTTGCGGCCGTGCGCCTCGTATGAGTAGTCGGCGTCTTTAAATACGAAGCGATCCTGCGCGTTAAATTTGCTCGCGTCCCATTTGACCGTATCTTCGATCTTAAAAGGATCGCCGCGGCACTGCCGGCCGTCGTAGTAAATTTTTAAATCCGCCGATGTCTCCTTTTGCGCAAACGGACCGCACCAAGCTTGCACTCACTCAACCGCCAGCTGTAAGAGCGCAAGTAAAATTTAATCCGCAAAGGCGCTTTTTTATGCGCCAAATTTGCGCAGCCGTAAATTTAAATCTAAAAGTGGATTAAAATTTTAAAATTTCACGGCAAGGCGCTAACGGAAGCCTGCTCGCGCTACTTGCCGCTTAGATACTCCTGTAGCGTTTTAACTTCAAGCGCGGAGTCGTCCTTTATCGAGCAGATCGAGCGCGTAGCGGCGATCGCCGCCTTCATCGTCGTAAAATACGGTAGTCTAAAGCGCAGCACGCTCTGGCGGATCTTCGCGGCGTCGGTAGAGTTTGATTTGCTGTCGCTGGTGTTGATGACGAGCGAAATTTCGCCGTTTTTGAGCTTGTCCTCGATATTTGGGCGACCCTCGCTGATTTTATAGACAAACTCGCACTCCACGCCGTTTTCGCCCAGCAGCTTGTGAGTGCCGCTCGTAGCTGCGATACTAAAGCCCGCGCCCGTAAGTGCGCGTGCAAGCTCTACGGCTCGCAGTTTGTCGTGATCTGCGAGCGACAAAAATACCTTGCCGCCGCTTGGAAGCGCGTTGCTAGCGCCGATTTGAGATTTAGCAAAGCTCTTGGCGAAATTTTCGCCGATACCCATCACCTCGCCGGTGCTTTTCATCTCAGGCCCCAGGATCAGATCCGCGCCCGCAAGCTTGTTGAAAGGAAAGACGCTCTCTTTGACGCAGATATGATTTTTAATACGCGGCTTTAAAATTCCCTTCTCTTCGACCAGCACGCCGAACTCGTCGTAAAATTTCAAAGCCTCGCGCAGACCCCCTTGCCACATTACGCGGGTAGCGACCTTAGCCATCGGAATTCCCGTCGCCTTGCTCACAAACGGCACGGTGCGGCTTGCGCGCGGATTTACCTCGATAATGTAAAGCTCGTTTTCAAAAATCGCGAATTGAATATTCATAAGCCCCACGACGCCGAGATTTAGCGCGATCTCTTTGGTTTGGCGGCTTACCAGATCGATCATCTCCGCGCTTAGGCTAAGTGGCGGCAAGATACTCGCGCTATCGCCGCTGTGGATGCCCGCCTCTTCGATATGCTCCATTATCGCGCCGATATATACGTCGCGCCCGTCGCAGATCGCATCGACGTCAAGCTCTGTCGCGTCAAGCAAAAATTTATCTATCAGCACGGGCGAGTGATTGCTCACGCGCACCGCCTCGCTCATATACTGCCTAAGCTCCGCTTCGCTATGTACGCGCCGCATCGCGCGACCGCCGAGCACGTAGCTAGGGCGCACGAGCACCGGATAGCCGATAGCAGCGGCCTTTTCGATCGCTTCGGCTTCACTTATAGCGGTATCGTTTTTGGGCTGCTTAACGCCGATGCTTGCGATAAACTCGCTAAATTTTTTGCGATCCTCCGCTACGTCTATCGTGCGCGCGCTCGTGCCGATGATCTTGGCTCCCACAGTGCTTAGGCGCTTGGCGAGCTTTAGCGGCGTTTGACCGCCGAAATGCACGATCACGCCGTCTGGGTTCTCGGCCTCGATGACCGCTCTAACGTGCTCGAAATCGATCGGCTCGAAGTACAAAATATCGCTCGTATCGTAGTCGGTGCTGACGGTTTCTGGGTTGCAGTTATACATTATCGTGGTGATGCCCATATCGCGCAGAGCGTAGCTGGCGTGCACGCAGCAGTAGTCAAACTCGATGCCTTGGCCTATGCGGTTCGGACCGCCGCCGATGATGAGGACTTTTTTATTATCTTTTGAAATTTTACGGCTTGCGATGGCGGGCGTTATGTTGGTGCTGGAGTACAGATACGGAGTAAGCGCCGCAAACTCGCCTGCACAGGTATCTACTTCGTTGTATTCAAGGTCGATTCCCTGTCTGGCGCAGGCAAAATGGATGTCGTTTTGCGTAAGGCCCAGACTATCTTTTTTGTTGATTAAATTTGCGATCATCTTATCGCTAAAGCCCCAGCTCTTGGCCTGCCTCAGAAGCGCCGCGTCGTTGATGATCTCCATATCGATGCGCTCTTCAAATTTTACGATCTGCTCGATCTGGCTCAAAAACCAGCGATCGATCTTGCTAAGCTCGTAAATTTGATCCACGCTCATGCCCGCTCTAAAGCCCTGAGCGATATATAAAATTCTATCTTGCTGTGCGTTTCTAAGCCCGAAAATCAGATCTTTTTCGCTCAAATTTAGCTCTATAAGTCCGAAGTAGCTCTTCTCCAGCGAGCACAGCGCCTTTTGAATGCTCTCTTTAAAGCTTCGCCCGATCGCCATCACCTCGCCGATGCTTTTCATCGCAGTGCCCAGATAGGGGTTCGCGCCGGGGAATTTTTCAAACGCAAAGCGAGGAATTTTAGTCACGATATAATCGATCACGGGCTCGAAGCTCGCGGGCGTGCCGGTGATGTCGTTTTTGATCTCGTCCAGGCTAAAGCCCACCGCCAGCATCGTAGCGACCTTGGCGATCGGATAGCCCGTGGCTTTGGACGCGAGAGCCGAGCTACGGCTTACGCGCGGATTCATCTCGATGACAATCATCCGCCCCGTTTGCGGATTTACCGCAAACTGCACGTTACTGCCGCCCGTATCTACGCCGATCTCGCGTAAAATTTTAAAACTTGCGTCGCGCATCGCCTGATACTCTTTATCGGTAAGCGTCAGAGCGGGCGCGACCGTGATACTATCGCCCGTATGCACCCCCATAGGATCAAAATTTTCGATCGAGCAGACGATGATGCAGTTGTCCTTATGGTCTCGAATCACCTCCATTTCGAACTCTTTCCATCCAAGCAGGCTCTCTTCGATCAAAATTTCATTTATCGGGCTCACGTCTAGCCCGTTTTGCGCGACCTCTTTAAACTCGTCGATATTGTACGCTACGCCGCTGCCTGCGCCGCCTAGGGTGTAGCTAGCGCGGATAATGAGCGGAAAGCCGATCTCATTTGCAGCAGCCATCGCCTCTTCGATATTGTAGGCGTATTTAGATTTAGGCAGATCCATTCCGATCTTAATCATCGCCTCTTTAAATTTTACTCTATCCTCGCCCTTTTTGATCGCTTCAGGCTTGGCGCCTAGAAATTTCACCTCCGCTAGCTCGCCGCTTTCGTAAGCCTGCATCGCGACGTTTAGCGCGACCTGTCCGCCCATCGTAGGCAGGATCGCATCGACGCCCTCGCGCTTTATGATACGTAAAATGCTCTCTTTGGTGATCGGCTCGATATAGGTGGCGTCGGCAAAATCGGGATCGGTCATAATGGTAGCGGGGTTAGAGTTTATTAGCACTACGCGGTATCCGAGGCTCTTTAGCGTCTTAGCAGCCTGCGTGCCGCTGTAATCGAACTCGCACGCCTGACCGATTACGATCGGACCGCTGCCGATCAGCAAAATCGTCTTAATATCATCTCTTTTGGGCATCAATTTTCCTTTGTAACGACATACAAAAACGCCGGCATCTCGGAGCTCACGTAGGGCTCTACGACGGCGCTTTTGTATAGCTTCCCGTTTTGAATTTCTTTAACCTTCCCTACCGGCACGCCGGCAAAAAAAATTTCATCCTTGCCGCTGGTAAGCACCTCATCACCTACCTTGGGATCGAGCCATTGCGGGATGTATCTGACTATGAGCTCGTTATTTTCGCCGCCTGCGACGCCAGGAATTTGAGTATCTCCTATGAAAACGGAGAAGTTGCTCTTTTCGTCGCGCTGTAAGATTGCAAGCGGGCGCCCGTCTTTATTTACTAAAATCCCTGCGGTTTTACCCTCGCTGATGAGGCCGTAAATTTTGTTTGGGTTAAAATTTTCAAAATTTACGAAGAATTTGTTGTAGTCATTTAGATTCGCGTAACTCAACGCCTTTACTAGCTGGACTTTGGGCTCATAAATGGAGCTATTTTTATCGATCAAAATTTTATTTAGCTCGCCCGCGAACGTGCTAAGCAACATCGCCGATTTTTTTAGCTCGGCGTTTTCTTCTCGTAGAGCTTTGATCGTCTCTGCCTGGTTAAAATGCTCGTTCACAGCGCTTTTTACCCGATCGCTCACGCCGTAATAAATCTCTAAAATTCCTCCTGCAAATCCGATAAATTTGCCGTGGATATACGAGCCGAACGTAAGCGAAACGGCTACCAGCAAAACCGCGACGAGGAGGAGTTTGAGATTAGTCATTTGCCGCTTGTTTTAGCGATTTGATCTCTTCTAGGGCTTTTCCCGTACCGTTTGCGACGCACAGCAGTGGCTCGTCCGCGACGAAAACCGGAAGCTTTACGGTGTCGCTTAGATATTTATCTAATCCGCGAATGAGCGCACCGCCGCCCGTTAGCACGACGCCGTTTTCGACGATGTCGGCGGCGACTTCGGGTTGAATGCTCTCTAGCACAAATTTTAACGCATCGGCAATCTCTCTGATCGAGTCTTTGATTGCCTCTCTAACGTCCTCACTCGTAAGATCGACCGAGCTTAAAAGCCCGCTGATTTGGTCTTTTCCTTTGACCGTGTATGTAAGATCTTTTTGTTGCTGTACCGCCGTGCCGATCTTGATCTTGATCTCCTCGGCTGCGCGCTCCGAGATAAGCAGGCTATATTTTTCTTTGACGTAATTAACGATACTTGCGTCGATCTTATCGCCCGCGACGCGAACGGATTTGGCACTGATGATACCGCCTAAAGAGATGACGCCGATCTCGGTGGTACCGCCGCCGATATCCACGACCAGCGAACCGCGCGCTTCATTTACGGGAAGTCCCGCACCGATCGCTGCAGCCATCGGCTCTTCGATTAGATAAACCTCGCGCGCGCCCGCTATCATAGCACTTTCGCGCACGGCTTTACGCTCGACCTGAGTTAGCCCGTAAGGAACCGAGATGATGATGCGCGGGCTTACGAAAAAGCGGCGCTTGTGGGTCTTTTCGATGAAATACCTAATCATCTTCTCCGTCATATCAAAATCCGCGATAACGCCGTCCTTCATCGGGCGCACCGCTTCGATATCGCCAGGAGTGCGTCCGAGCATCTCTTTAGCCTCGGCACCCACAGCGATGATCCTTTGCTTGCCGTAGCGCTCGTTTTGTACCGCGACGACGCTCGGCTCGTTGATGATGATGCCTTTATCTTTTAGCAGCACAAGCGTGTTTGCCGTACCTAGATCGATGCCCATATCCCTAGAAAATAATCCTAGAATAGAATCAAGTAACATTTATCCCCTTTATGCAGTTAAATTTTGTTTTACAAGTATCGGCTTAGATACGCCGTCTACAACCTCTTTGGAGATGATGACATCATAGCCCTTAAGCTCGGGCAGATCGAACATAATATCGACCATGATCTCCTCGATTATGCTGCGAAGTCCGCGTGCGCCCGTTTTGCGCTTGATCGCAAGGCTCGCGACCTCTCTTAGCGCGTCGTCGTCAAATTTTAAATTTGCGCCGTCTATCGCAAAGAGCTTTTGATATTGTTTTAAGATCGCGTTTTTCGGCTCGGTTAAAATTCTAACCATAGCCTTTTCGTCGATCTCATTTAGCGTAGCCACTACATGCAAGCGCCCGATGAGCTCGGGGATTATGCCGTAATGCACCAAATCGTCAGCCTCGACCATATTTAGCAAATTTAAGCTCTCTTTCTTGCTGCGCTTGGTTTGGTTAAACCCGAGTACATTCTGCCCGATGCGGCGATTGATGATCTCGTTTAGCCCGTCGAACGCGCCGCCGCAGACAAATAAAATATTGGTCGTATCGATCTGGATGAAGTCCTGATTTGGATGCTTGCGGCCGCCCTTTGGAGGGATATTTACGACGCTTCCTTCGATGATCTTAAGAAGCGCTTGCTGTACCCCTTCACCGCTTACGTCGCGCGTGATGCTGCGGTTTTCGCTCATTCGCGCGATCTTATCGATCTCGTCTACGAATACGATACCGCGCTGCGCCTTCTCTACGTCGCCGTCGGCAGCCTGCAAAAGGCGGGTGAGGATGTTTTCTACGTCCTCGCCGACGTAGCCCGCTTCCGTTAGGCTCGTAGCGTCGCTAATGGCGATCGGCACGTCCAAAAATCGCGCCAAGGTCTGCGCCATAAGCGTCTTACCGCTGCCGGTAGGCCCGATAAGCAAGATATTTGATTTTGAAATTTCGGTATCGTCGCCCTTTGCGTCGGTCTGCCTGAAAATTCTTTTATAGTGGTTGTAAACGCCGACGCTAAAAATTTTCTTAGCGCGCTCTTGGCCGATGACGTAGCGGTTTAGAACCTCCATCAGCGCCTTTGGCTTGATAGCCTCGAAATCAATCTCTTTATTTTGATTTTGTACCGCCTCATTTTGACCTTCGCTGCCGTGGATCGCGGCGTATGCCATATCGATACAATAGCTGCAGATAGCCGCCGTACCGTCGTCGTTAGGATAGATGCGACGCCCGTCTGCGCCCGTCTCACCGCAAAAACTGCACTTATTTGCCATTAAATTTTACCTTTATCTAGCGGAATTCCGCGTTTTGTGTTGATTATAAACTCGCACATCTTGCGCACGTTTTGATCGCTCGTTTCGTTTAATAAAATCTGCGCCTGCTCCTTTAAGCCCGTGCCTTGGTTGAATAAAAATTTATACGCCCGATTTATCGTCTCGACCGTCTCTTTATCGAAGCGGCGGCGGATACCCGTTAAATTTAGCCCGCGGATATAGGCGCGGTTACCCTCGGCTAGGCAAAACGGCACCACGTCCTGACTAAGCGCGCTAGCCCCCGCGATCATGCAGCTCTCGCCGATATGAACGAACTGATGCACCGGCGTAAGCCCGCCGATGACGGCATAATCGCCCATTACGACGTGGCCTGCGAGCGTAGCGTTGTTGGCTAGGATTATGTTGCTGCCCAGCACGCAATCGTGCGCGATGTGGCAATACGCCATCATAAAGAGATTATCGCCGATGCGCGTAAATCCGTCGCCCTTATGCGAGCCAGAGCTGATCGTGCAAAACTCGTGAATCGTAGCATTTTTGCCGATGACTAACCCCGTGCGCTCGCCATCTTCAAAGCTCATATCTTGCGGAATTTCGCCCACGATCGCGTATGAAAAAATTTTAGAGCCCTCGCCGATTTGCGTATCGCCGATGATACGCGCGCCCTGTTTGATCGTGCAACCGTCGCCGATTTTCGCCTGCGCGCTTATGAAAGCATACGGCTCGATCACAACCTCGGCTCCGATCTGCGCGCCGTCCTCGATGATCGCCGTGTGGTGAACTTTAGCCATCATTTATCCATTATCATCGCTTGAAGTTCAGCCTGCGCGGCCAGTGTGGCGCCGTCGTTGATATAGGCTTCGCCCTTTAGCACCCAGATGCGTCCGCGATGTTTGATTACGCTGATGCGATATTCAAGCTTGTCGCCAGGGCGGACCGGGTTTCTAAATTTAGCGTTATCGATACTCATAAAATACACGACTTTGTCGCTTAGATCGACGCCCTCTTTCTCCATGCTCTTAAACGCCAGCACGCCGCCCGCCTGCGCCAAGCCCTCGATTATCATTACGCCCGGATAGATCGGGTGCCCCGGGAAGTGACCCTGAAAGATCTGCTCGTTGTAGGTTACGTTTTTATAGGCCTTGATACTTTCGCCTATGCTGAGCTCTTCGACGCGATCTATCAGCAAAAACGGAAAACGATGAGGTAGGATGGAGAGAATTTCGTTTATGTCTATCATTATCTGCCTTTATTTAAAAATCTTGCAATTTTATCAAATTCTTACTAAAATTTCCCTAACGTCTAAAAATATGCGCGAGAGCCCGTAAATTTGAACTTTGGCGGCTCTTATCTCGTCCGTGACGATGATCGGCGAGAGCGAGCCCGCAGCGCACAGGGCGGCGCGAGTTTTATTTTGGCGCGCGAGACTCGGCGGGTTTTTTAGCATCTCAGATACGCTTTTGAAATTTGATCTTGAAATTTCGTTAAATTTCGCCAGGCTTAAAATTTTAATCTCGCCCTTGTCGCTGCAAAAAATTTCGCACTCGCGCTCTATGCTAAGCTTCACGTTTTCGCGCGTAAAATGCGAGCCAAATAGCACAAACGAGGGCACTACACGCCCGTCAAATTTAATCCATGCACGGAGCAGGCGGTAGTTTAAAAACCGATCGCGCAGCACGCTAAATTTAACCCCTTTTCTTTCGAGCGAGCAAAGCTTTTTGTAAAATTTCAACTTCTCCTCTACCGAAGCGGGCAGGATTTGCCGATCGATAGACGACATTAGTTCGTAAATTTCGGCGCCTTGGGCTAAATTTCGCCTCAAATCCGCCGTCAGACTTCCGTCCGAATTTCGCTCAGCCCTTCGCTGATCATTCCGCTGCGCCGCAAGCGCGTAGATGCAGCCGCAGTAGTTTTGATGATACAGCGCGTCTTTTTTCGCAAGCGCAAACTGCTCGTTCGTGCCGCCGTTTTTACGAAAATCGGGCGCGATAAACTCCAGTCCGCAACGCTCGCAGATACGTTGCAGCGAGACGCAGAGTTGAGAGTACGATTTTTTGGGACTTATAAGAAGAGTCGTAGTGATTTTGCGCTCGCCTAGGCTTAGCGCGAGCTCGGCCGTTTTTTGCATGCGAAAATCAAAGCAAAACTCGCAGCGCGCGCCCTTTTCGGGCTCGTTTTCAAGCCCGCGCGCACCCTGCAGCCAGCCCTGAAAATCATACTCGCCCGGGATAAATTTAATCCCTAAATCCTCGCAAACCCGCTTCGCGTCGTGCATTCTAAGAACATATTCGCCATAGGGATGGATGTTTGGATCGTAAAAATAGCCTATTAGCGGCTCTTGCGTGAGCTCTTTTAAGCGGCGCAAAAAATAATCGCAATCGACCGAGCAGCAGATGTGGACCAGCAAATTTTAACCCTTTGCACGAAATTTTTGGATATAATTTTACGCTATCAAAATTAATGAGCGGAAAAATGAAAAATTTTTTTATAAAACACTGGCGTAAGTTTGCTTTCGGCGTAAGTGGATTTGCGCTGTTTTACGTGCTTGCGGGCTTTTTCGGCGTGCCACTTTTTATCGAAAAGGCGTTGCCTAAAATTTTAGAGGGCAGAGCAAACTTTAGCGTGCAGGATGCCAAATTTAACCCCTTTACCTACGAGCTAAATATTACGCGCCCCGAGCTTAGCACCTTTAAGCCGCTGTTTAGCGCCGATGAGATAAATTTAAAAATCGGTTTTTCGAAGCTTTTTAAAAAGACTCTCGCGGTAGAAATTTTGCATCTTAAATCGCCTAAATTCCACGTTGAGCGCGAGCAAAACGGCACTTTCAATTTCGAGCCGCTACTTTCGGAGCAAAAGAGCGAAAACAAGGATGAAAACTCCAGCTTCAATGTCACGCTGAATAATTTTAAGATCGAGCGCGGCTCTCTGGGCTACGTCGATAACTCCCTGAAAAAGCCGTTTTCGCTCATCTCGACCGAGCTAAATTATGAGATCAACGGACTAAGCTTAAAGGACGAAACGATCGGCGAGCACGATTTAAGCGCCGTTTCGCATACATACGACGCGCTAAGCTTCGATGGCGCCATCGACCTGGCGCCTCTTCGTCTACACGGCAAGGTGGATATCTCGCGGCTGAAAATCGATCCGTTTTGGCTATCATACTTCGATCCTAGCGGCGTGCGGTTTAAGAACGGCTTCCTTTCCGCTACTCTAAATTACCGATTGAGCCTCGATGAAAATATAAAATTTGCGCTTGAAAACTCAAAACTCGAGCTGCAAAGCCTAGAAATTTTGCAAGATCAAAATTTAATTTCGCTAGACTCGCTAAAAATCCCGAGCTTTGAGCTGAATACGGACGTTTCGAATGAAATTTCAGGCGCAGTAGCGATCCCGCAAGTGCTGCTTTCGGACGCAAAATACGATATGAACGAAACTAAAATTTCCACGGGCTTTGAGGGCGCGCAGGTCGCGGATTTTGCGCTGGATTTTAATAAAACGGGCGCGAACTTGCGGCTAAACTCCGCCGTAAAAAGCGTAGATCTAAACCGCTCAAGCTTTGCAAACCCGCTAATTTCGGTCGTTTCAAACGGCACTAAAATCACGGAAAATTTCTTGAAATTTAACGCCGAAGGTAACGATACGGCCCTTCATACGGGTTTTGGCGCCTTTAATATCGCGGATACGCAGATTACGCTAGCGCGCAGCGATAAAATTTCGGTCGCCGCAACCGAGCTGGGCGCGTTTAGCTACGACAAAGAGGGCGCGCAAAACGGCGCAAGTCTGAAGTTTGCTAAAATTTCAAACTCCAAAATCGCAAACAAAAACGGAATTTTTAGCGGATTTGAAAGCTTCGGCGTACAAGGGGTGAAATTTAACGTCGCGGATCTCGATCTGGGCGTGGATAAAATTTTGCTAAACGCGCCGTTTTTTAACTCGGAGGTGGGCGTTAGCGGCGCCAAAAGCATAAACGATCTGGCGATTTTAAGCGCGATCTCTAAAAATCCTGCGAGCTTCAAAAAAACGGCGAGCTCTAACGCCGTAAGCCAAGCGGATGCAAACTCTACAGCAAGCGGCGCAAATTCGGATTCTAAAAAGCCCGCCAAAAGCCCCGCTTTAAAATTTAAGATCAGCGAGGCCTCCATAACGGGCGCAAAGGCTAAGATTGGCGAGAGCTTTATCGTCAAAAACAACGTGCACGAGATCAAGGATTTCAGCGCCACACTAAGCGGGCTAAGCTCGAATTTTACCGAGCCTTTCGGCATCAAAGCAAACCTTATCGCGGGCGAGATCGCGGCTAGCGCGGACGGCAAGGCTAGCATCGCGCCGCTTAACGTGGGCGTGAGCTTCAGCCTAAATGCGCCGAACTTGAGCGTTTTTAACAGATATGCGGCGGAATTTATCGCGGGCTCCATCGCAGGCGAGCTCGCTACGCAAGGGCAGCTGAAGCTTTCAAACACATTCTCGCTCGAAGGCAAGCTATCGGGCAAAGGCTTGGCGCTAAGCTCTGGTAGGGATAAAATTTTCTCGCTTGCATCGCTGAATGTCGCGCAAATCGCGCTAAGCCCAAACTCTCTCACGCTAAACAAGATCGCTCTTGGCTCACCCGCGGCAAATATCTCGCTAAATAAAGACAGGCGTTTAAATTTAACTTCGCTAATAAAGCCCGCCGCGCAGGCAAAACAGGCCGCAAAGCCCGCCGAAGCTGAGCCTAGCAAACCCACAAAAAGCAAGGCAGGCTTTGCGTGGAGCGTAAAAAATATCTCGCTTAGCGGCGGAAGCTTAAGCTTTACCGACGAGAGTCTAGCAACGCCCTTTAAACTACGCATCAGCGATATGAAAGCAAGCATCAGCGAGATCAGCCCGAAGCGAGCGGCGGATATTAAGTTTAGCTCGCTCGTAAGCGGAAGCGGGTTAGCGAACATCACGGCGCGCGCCTATCCGCTGGATTTTAAACGCAAAAGCGACATAAACGTCGTTTTAAAGGAGATTCCGCTTGTGCCCGCATCGCCCTATACCGCCAAATATATCGGCAATGAAATCGCGGGCGGCAAGTTAAATTTAAAACTTGCCTACAAAATCGATGACGGCAAGCTAAATGCAAGCAATGATCTAAATTTAGACCGCTTCGAGCTCGGCAAAGAGGTGCAGAGCAAGGATGCGCTGAGCCTTCCGATCGGTCTAGTGGTATCGATCCTAAAGGACAGCGACGATCAGATCGATCTTAGCCTGCCTCTAAGCGGCACGCTGAGCGATCCGAAATTTAGCTACGGCGCGCTCGTTTGGGGCGCGGTCAAAAAACTGCTATCTGACATCGTGTTAAGTCCGTTTAGATTTATGGGAAAGATCGCGGGCGTAGATACGAAAAAGCTCGAAAGTATCGATTTTGAGGCGGCGAGCAGCGAAATTTTAATCAGCGAAAACTCTAAAATAGATGATTTAGCCAAGGTCGCAAAAGCCAAGCCCGAACTTAAGATCATTCTAAACTCTGCGTATAACGAAAAGCTCGATACTCACGAGTTTAAAAGGCGCTCTCTGCAAAACACTCTCACGCTGATGTCCAATAAACAAGGCCTCTCCTCGGATGAAGCCATAGCGGCGCTTAAGATCAAATACGGCATCAAATCCGGCGGCGATGAGGCGATGGAGGAGCTGATAAGCGCGCAGAAATTTACCCGTTCGCGTCTTGATGAGTTAGCCCTTGCTAGGGCGGCCGCCGTGCAAGCGGCACTCGTGCAGCGCGGCGTAAGCGCCTCTCGCATAGAGATCAAAAAACCAAGCGAAGCCGAGCTCAAACAAAACAGCTTTATCCCGCTAAGCCTCGGCGTAGAGAGGTAGTGTAAGCAAAATTTAGCTATACTAAGCGGACTAAATTTAAAGGAACGGTGATGATAAATATAGGAATTCATGGCGGAAGCGGTAGAATGGGCACGATGATCTACGAATGCCTGAAAAATTTCGATCAGGCGCGAGCAAGCGTGATCTACACGGTCGCGCCGCTTGATTATGCGCCGAGCTGCGCTGTAGTAAGCAGCTACGACGAGCTTTTTAGCGGCTGTGACGTCGTGATAGACTTCACGATCCGAGACGGCGCGATAAGCTTAATGAAATTTGCGCTTTCGCACCCAAAGCCGCTTTGCATCGGCACGACGGCTCTGGGCGAGGAGGGCAAGCGGCTACTGCGCGAATGCGGCGCGAAGATGCCCGTACTGCACGCTACGAATATGAGCCTGGGCGTCGCGGTGCTAAACAAACTCGTGGCGCTTGCCAGCAGGAGCCTGCGCGATTTTGACTGCGAAATTTTAGAGATGCACCACCGCCACAAAAAAGATGCTCCGAGCGGCACGGCGATGAGCCTCGCGGAAAGCGCCGCGAGCGCGCGCGGGTTAAGCTTAAAAGACGTGCGCGTAAGCGGTCGCGACGGGCTCATCGGCGAGCGCGGCAAGGACGAGATCGCCGTGATGTCGCTGCGCGGCGGTGACATAGTCGGGCGCCACACCGTGGGATTTTACGGCGATGGCGAGTTTATCGAACTAAATCATACGGCGACTTCGCGCGCGACCTTTGCCAGAGGCGCGATAAAGGCCGCAGTTTGGCTAGCGCCCCAAAATAGCGGGCTTTACGGTATGGACGACTGCTTAGGAATTTAGACATTTGCGGCTAAATTTAAGAGGAAAAGATGCCTACAAAAGATGAAATTTTAAATTTTTTGCGCGAGCTAAAGCCGGAGCTTGAAAGCTTTGGAATTTACAAAGTCGGGCTATTCGGCAGCTATGCCAAAGGCGGAGCAAATATCGCCGAGACGTTTAAAATTTCAGCCGATCTATTTAATAAGGCGCCGGCAAAATGCCGGACGGCGAGCCGTCAATGATAAAACAAAATATAGATAAATTTCTAAAAAATAAAATTTAAGAGGTTATAAAATGTGCGCAATCGTGGGAGTCATAAATTCCGAAGGTGCGGCTAAGACCGCGTATTACGGGCTTTTTGCCATGCAGCACCGCGGCCAGGAGGCAAGCGGTATCAGCTCGAGCTTCAACCATCATATCAAAACGATCAAAGCCACGGGGCTCGTGACGGAGGTTTTTAGCCCCACAAGTTTTGAAATTTTAAAAGGCAACATTGCGATCGGTCACAACCGCTACGGCACCGCGGGTGCAGACAGCCTAAAGGACGCGCAGCCCGTTGCGGGCAACTACGCTCTGGGAGAGATATCAATCGTTCATAACGGAAATTTGATCAATAAAGACGAAATCCGCCGCAAGCTCGTAAGCGAGGGGGCGATCTTTCAGTCCGGCATGGATACCGAAAATATCCTACACCTCATCGCCCGTAGCAAGCAGGAGCATCTAAAAGACCGCATCATCGAAGCTCTGAATCAGTGCGTGGGCGCGTATTCGCTTCTGATTTTAAGCCGCTCAAAGATGTTTGCCGTGCGCGATCGCTACGGCGTGCGTCCGCTCAGCATCGGCAGGCTAAAAGACGGCGGCTACATCGTCGCGAGCGAGACCTGCGCGTTTGATCTCGTAGGAGCCGAGTTCATCCGCGACGTAAAGCCCGGCGAGATGGTGATCTTCGAAGAGGGCAAGGACGAGTTCAGCTCGGTTCAAATTTTAAAAGCCGCGGAGGCTAGAATTTGCGCGTTTGAATACATCTACTTCGCGCGCCCCGACAGCGTCGTAGAGGGCAAAAACGTATATGAAGTCAGAAAAAAACTGGGCGCGGCGCTCGCGCGAAAATGTAAAGAGCTAAAAGCCGATTTCGTCGTGCCCGTGCCCGATAGCGGCGTACCGGCGGCGCTGGGTTTCGCACAAGAGAGCAAAATCCCCTTTGAGATGGCGATCGTGCGCAACCACTACATAGGTCGCACCTTTATCGAGCCGACGCAAGAGGTGCGAAATTTAAAGGTCAAACTCAAGCTAAATCCGATTGGCGCGGCACTGCACGGCAAGAGCGTCGCGGTGATCGACGACAGCATCGTGCGCGGCACCACGAGCAAAAAGATCGTCGAGCTTCTGCGCCATGCGGGCGCGGCGCGCGTGCATATGTGCATCGCGAGCCCCGAGCTAAAGTATCCCGAGCGCTACGGTATCGACACGCCGAGCGTGCGCGAGCTGATCGCCGCGAATATGAGCACGGATGAAATTTGCAAATTTATAGGTGCCGACAGCCTCACGTTTCTTAGCGTACCGGAGCTCGTAGAGGCGCTTGGAAGCGAGCGCAAGTACTCGCTCGTAAGCTTCGACGGCGATTATTTCATCAAAGATTAGCGAATTTAAAGGAGCAAACTATGACAAAATTTAAGATTAAGCGCGTCTATGAGCGCGCGGAGGAAGAGGATGGTTTTCGCGTACTATGCGACAAACTGTGGCCGCGCGGCGTAAAAAAAGATGCGTTGGAGCTTGATATGTGGGCAAAAGACATAACGCCTAGCACCGAAATACGTAAGCTTTTCGCGCACAAGCCTGAGAATTTCGCCCATTTTAAGGAGCTCTACCTGGCTGAGCTTGAGCAAAATCCCGCCGTGGCGGAGTTTTTAAAAGCGGTCAAAAACGAGCCAGTCGTCACGTTGCTATACGCCGCAAAGGACGAGCACTGCAACCACGCGATGATTCTGCGCGATTTTCTGCAAAGCAAGGTGCGCTGAAATTTTGCGCCCAAAGCGCGCTGCTAGCCGTATTTTAAAGCAAATGTAAAATTACTTCGCTCACCAAAATCTATTCGGAAAACCGATGTGCGAGGCATAGAATTCAGCAAACAAGGCTTAAGCGGAGCGCTCTTAAAGCCTTACCATGCGCGATTTGCGATAAATTTTATCCGGATGTACACTTCGCAGGTGCGCATAAAACAAATGCTAAATTTTGCGTCAGAGCTCTAAAAAACGCAGAATTTTATAAAAAACGAATAAAATTTCAAGGAAAATAACTCGATTTAATATGCAAATTTAGAATTTCATATATTTTTTAACGCTACTTTTCATAATGCAAGCTAGGAATTTAAAAAGTGGGCTTAATATAAATTCGCAACAAATCAAATTAATTTCTTACATGCAGCATTTTTAAATTTCATTTAAGGATTTACCGCTAACATTGCTCGTAATTTTTACAAGGAGAAACAATGGCAATCAGTGCTAGAAATCAGCTTCACGTCGTAATCAGCGACGTAAAAACAGGTGCGGTGAATTCGCTAATCACAGCTAAAACCAGAGGCGGCGACGTGCTAAAAGCAACCGTGACGGTCGACTCCGAAAAAGCCTTAGATCTAAAGGCGGGCAAAGAGGCGGTATTTTTATTCAAAGCCCCAAATGTCATCATTTCAAAGGGAGAAAACGACCTTCGTCTAAGTGCTGCGAACCAGCTAAAAGGCAAAATCACCGCCGTTAAAGAGGGCGCAATCAATGCTGAAATCGATGTGAGAACCGCAGGCGGCGAAAATTTAAGCGCGATCGTCACAAACGGCTCCGTTAAAAATTTGGCGCTAGCAGTCGGCGACGAAGTAACCGCGATCGTCAAAGCTACTCAAATAATCGTCGGCGTAAAATAACCCGGCGTTGTGCGAAGCGATGCGCACGCTTTAAACATCACAAAATCAAAGAGTGAAATTTTATAAATTTCGCTCCTTCTTCAAAAATCTCTTTTGATAAATCAAATTTCGTAGCAGCTCAAATCGCGCTATAAGCGTCTTTTCTCTCATGCGCGCAGCTACACCCCGCGCGACATCCAGCCCCAATCACACCAAGAGCGGTCTTGCCCTATTTGCCGCAGTGCGCGTTTCGCGCAAGCTTTGCATACATGCAACACGCAAGCCCACTCACGCGAGATATTTATGAAATGCAAACTCGCTCTTGCCCCGCTCGCTCGCTTATAGCAATGTGCTTTCATATTTTACGCGCTCGTGACATGCCGCCGCTTTACGCAGTAGCGACCGATCCTCGCGTAGATATCCACACCAAGAGAGAGCCGATCTAGATCATAGCGGCACACACTAACCGCGCCCGCCGATAGATAGCAGCACGGACAGATCGTCAAACCGATCGCCTTGCCCTAAACCCGAGCGTTCTTGAGCTTTTACCGATCGGCTTGTTAAAAGGCGTAGATTCCGCGGATAAAATCACTCTCGTAAAATTTCGGCTCGTAGCCGCAGATAGCGGGCACTTGCTTTGCTAAATTTGATACTCGCCGGGGCCCAACTCGCCTCGCAAAAGCTTACCAAAGCGTGCGGCTGCGGCATCTACGGCATCGTCGCCAAACTCGCCGGGCTCAAATCCGCTGCTGACAAACGGCACAACAAAGTCCATCCCGCAGTAGTTTGCTGCGATCTTAAGCGGCGTTAAAATTTCATCCAGGCTAAAGCCGATAGTACCCTGCTTAGAGTACTCGCTAAGCGGCGTACTAGCACTTAGCGCAAGCTGCAAGACCTTGCCCCTAAGCGCGCCGGAACCCACCAGCTCGTGCGAAAAGACGATGTCGATATAGGCTTTTAGCATAGGCGGCACGTTTAGCCAGTACATCGGGTACAAAAATACGATGCGATCCGCGCCGCGTAGCGCGTCTTGCTCTGTGCGAGCGTCGATGCGCGTAGTATCGGTGCCGTAAAGTCCCTCCAAATGACGCACCTCTACGCCGGCAGCCCCCTTTGCGACCTGCGATAGGGCTTTGTTTACGCGCGAGGCGGCGAAATTAGGATGCGATAAGATAACGAGTGTTTTCATATTATTTCCTTTGTTAAAATCTGCAGAATCATATCGTTAAAAAGCTAAAAGTAGAATAATGAGGTTTGCGAAAACGAAGCGTTATTTTGCTCGCGAGGAATGGGATTCGTGAGGCGCGATAGATACGAGGCGCTCTCGTACCATACTGCCTCAAGGCATGTGCAACAAAATGTTTTTACGCGTGCCGCAAAGTAAGCTCCCACGCTCGCCCTCGTCTAAAACGATCTTACTTACAATCCGTCCAATGCGCGCGCAGCTGCGGCACGGAGCAAAATTTCGTCCAAGCAAGGATAAATTTATGAAAAAAGATTAAAATTTAGCCGCAACTCGGGCTACAAGCCCGAAAATTTCAAAAAAAGGACACGATATGCAGAGAAAAACACAGATCGAAGATGAGTTCAGCGCAGAGGATCGCGAGCGCAAAATCACGCTGCAAGCGGGAGATGCGGCGCCCGAGTTTAGCTTGCAAAACGCCGACGGAGCGAGCGTCTCGCTAAAGGACTTCGCGGGCAAGAGGGTCGCGCTGTATTTTTACCCCAAGGATAACACCCCCGGCTGCACGACCGAAGCGTGCGAATTTAGCGCCGTATACGATGATTTCATCGCCGCAGACTGCGTGATCGTCGGCATCAGCCCCGACAGCGCCAAATCCCACGCGGGCTTCATCGCCAAGCAGAGCCTAAAACACATCCTGCTGAGCGATCCGCAGCACGAGGTAGCCAAGCTATACGGCGCGTGGCAGGTGCGCAAAAACTACGGGCGCGAGTATCTAGGCATCGTGCGCTCGACCTTTCTGATCGGTGCGGACGGCAAAATTTTAAAGGTCTATAAAAGCGTCAAGGCAAAGGATCACGCCGCAAAGGTGCTCGCGGATCTACTGGCTGCGGGAAAGTAAAGCGCTAGGCGGTATTTTGAAGCAGAGCTTGCACGCATTTGGGCGCTAAATTTTAATTATATGAAATTTATGCGCTGAAATTTGCTACGGAATTTCGGCGTCAAATTGAAGCGCCGAAGCTTCGGCATTAAAATTTCGCCTTAAAATTTTGCCTCAGAATTCCGACGCTAATTTGAAAATAAAATTTCAAAGCGGGGCTATATCTGCGATTTTAGCGGCAAATTTTATCGCCTCACACCAAAATTTTAAAGGAAAAATATGAAAAATTTAATCATCCTAGCTCATCCCGACATCGAAAATTCGCTCATAAACAAGCGGTTTTTGAAAGAGGCTGCCGCACAAAATTTCGCCGTGCGCGACCTAGCGCGCGAGTATCCTAACGGCGAGATAGACGGCGAGCGCGAACGCGGGATAATCAAAGCTCACGACGCGCTGGTGCTGCAATTTCCGCTGCATAATTTCTCCTCGCCCGCGATTTTAAAAAGCTGGATCGATGCGACGATGGCGTATGGGTTTGCCTACGGGCGCACGAGCGAGGGCATGCGCAGGCGCGCCGTGGCGCTGGCGGTGAGTGCGGGCATCAAGCGCGCCGACTACGCGCCTAGCGGGCGGTATCATTTCACGATGGAACAGATTTTAGCGCCGTTTGAGCTGGCATTCCGCTACTATTTTCACGCCGACTGGCGCGGATTTTTCGCGTTTTACGGCGCTGAGGAGACGCCGGGCGTAGATTACGAAAGTAGTGCTGAACAGATAGAAAAAGGCGCGGCGGAGTACGCGGAATTTTTAAGAAATTTAGGCACAAAGGGCGGCGCGGGTAAAAAATTTTAAGTTAAAAGTAAACTCGATTTTGGGGCTAAATTTTAAATTTAGGCTTTTTTGGGGCACACATTGTGCCTTTAGAATAAAGAAAGCTGCGATGAAATTTTAAACGAAGCGGTTAAATTTAGCCCGTTCCGCTTGCCGCAGGAATAAAATTTTGCCAAAGAATACAGCCTACTTCGCGGCTCATCTAAATCGTCGAAATATAAAATTTACCGCAGCCTGAAGCGACAAGCTGCAAAAATGCGCGGTCGCGCCGTCTGAAAAGAGCATTAAAGGCGCAATAATGGATGAGCCGTAAAGCAGACGCGGCAAAATTTTACAACGCGCCTTTGAGCTCGCCAAACCGCGCGCTCAGCAGAGCAAATCAAAATTTCATAGCCGCGCGGAATCCCGCTTAGCAAGATAAAATTTCACCTTGCCGGCGAAATTCCGCCGAGCAGAGTAAAATTTCGCGGCGGAATGAACGAGCTAAATTAAAATCTGCGCGCGGAGTAGAAAGCGCCCTAACTAAGCTTGCGCCGCCGCTAGCGTTATAATCCGCTTAACCACTTCGCTCGCCGCTTTTAAAGAGCCTACGGGCAGGTATTCGTAGATCGAGTGGAAATTATGCCCGCCGGTGAAGAGGTTCGGGCACGGCAGCCCCTTTGCCGAGATGACGGCGCCGTCGTAGCCGCCTCGCATAGGCTTGATCTTAGGCTCGATGTTTAGGCTTTTAAAAGCCTGCTTTGCAAACCGAATTGCCGGCACGTCGTCGTTTTTCAAAAAGTTATAGACGTTTTTATAGCGGTCGTTTAGCGAAATTTCGATCCGATCGCCCCAGATCGCGCGAAGCCCGTCCGCAGTTTTTTGCAAAAATTCCATGCGCTGCTCGTATATTTTCTCGTCAAATTCCCTCACATCGATCTTTAGTACGGTCTTTGCGCTGTTGCCGCTAAGCTCCTTGACCCAAAAATAGCCCTCCTTGCCCTCTGTGTATTCGGGTGCCTCGCCCGCGGGCAGCAGCGAGATAAACTTATGCGCCAAAAGCAAGGAATTTACGAGCTTGCCCTTGGCGTTCATCGGATGAGCGGACTGTCCTTTGAGAGTAATGGCGCAATCGCCCGCGTTCCAATTCTCGTAGATAAACTCGCCGATGCCGCAGCAATCAAGGCAGTAGCCGAAGTCCGCGCCTATCTCGCTTACATCTAGCGCCTTTGCGCCCCGCAAGCCCTGCTCCTCGTCCGGCACGAAGCAGGCGATTATCTCGCCGTGTTTGATCTGCGGATTTTGGACGAAAAATTCCAGCGCATTTACGATTGCGGCGATCGCCGCCTTATCGTCGGCGCCTAGCAAGCTGGTGCCGTCCGTTACGATGATCTCATCTGCTTTGTAACCCTGCAGCTCCTCATTTTCGCTCTCTTTAAGATAGATCCCAAGCTCTTTATTTAGGCAGATATCGCCGCCTTCGTATCTTACGATCTGCGCCTTAGTGTCGCTGCTCTGCTCGGCGCTGGTATCGAGGTGAGCAAAAAACGCTATACTCGCAGCGGGCGCGTCTAAATTTGAGGGAATTTTAGCGATCAAAATCGACTTCTCGCTGAGGCTGATATTTTTTATGCCAAGAGCTTCGAGCTCGCTTTTTATGAAGCCTGCGAGCTCGAGCTCCTTGGGGTTTGAGGGCATTATGCCAGCAGCACCCGCGACCCTATTCGTGGTAGTGTTGATCTTGGTGTAGTTTAAAAACCTCTGCACGATATCCACAAATACCCTTTTACAAAATGACAAATGCGATGACGCAGACGGAAAGAAACATCCCTAGAGCCGTTCTTTTAGCGATCTGAATAGGGCTTACCATCGCAAGTCCCGCGCAAACGATGCAAGCGCCTGCAATCGGCGATGCGCTCCTGCCTAGCGCGCCGCTTATCGCAACCGCCATACCGAGCTTATCTTGTTCAAAGCCTAACGCGTCGGCGTGCACGGTCACGGCGGTATTAAACGCCATTGCCGCCGCATCTCCCGAGCCCGTTACGACGCCCATAAAAAACGGAACGAAAGTGCCGCCGAATTTTACGTAGCCCTGCTCGCCCTTCAGCCACTCGATTACGAAATCGATCGCCCCGCACGCGCTAAGACCCGCGACGAAGACGCCTGCTGCGATGATGATACCCATGATATCGGCATACGCGCTACCCATGCCTTTGAAAAATTCTTTCGTGATCTTTTGAGGGTTGGTCATAGTAATGACAATGGTGACGATAGCGCCCAGTAGCATCGCCTCCGCAACGCCCATCTTAGTCCATTTAAGAAAGGAGATCGTGTTGAGCTTGGACGTACCGCCGATGATTAAGATCACCAAAGGCACTAGCGGCATAAGCGCGTGCAAGACGTTTAGCTTCTGAGGCTGCGCGTCTAAATTTGAACCGGCGGCGGATGCGGCGGGGCTTGCACCGTCTGCACCTGCGGAATTTTCTCTTTGCGCTAGATAATTCACTCCCTTGGTGTAGTCTTTGCAAACTATCGCCGTTATGCTAATTACGATCAAAACTACGATCAAAGCGGTAATCGCGCTAGAAAACTGCACGGCGATGACGTCCTGAACGGTGTAGGAGGGGTTGTGCGCCTTTACCATATCGGCTACAAATACGTTGTGCGCCGAGCCAGGGCTCAAAACGCCGCCGAAAGTACCCGCAAACACCGCTGCACCCGCCATCTCGGGCTTAACGCCCGCAGCCATCATCACGGGAATCAGCGTAGCGCCAACCGCAGCCGAGCAGCCCGCAGCGGAGGGGATCGCGATATTGATAAAATACGTAAGCGCTACGACGAGCGGGATCAGTAAAAATCCGATATTGCCGAGGGGCCTGGTGAGTAAATTTACGAGCGCGCGGTCGCAGCCGGTAAATTTCATCACGAAGGCAAAACCCATACTGGCGCATATCGCCTTAATAAGACCTGCTTTAGTCATATACGAAGTAAAGGCATTTAGCCCGTCCAGCGGCTTTAGACAAAGCACGCACAGCACCAAACCCACGCCGATAAGCACGGTTTTAGTATCCTTTTTCATGATTAGCAAAGCGACGACTGCGACGATACCCGCAAGCGCCAAAAATAGCCTAAACGTCTGCACGATAACTCCTTTTAAATTTTAAATTTACTTCCCACGGCGATGCGCGAGATCTCTTTTTTATACTCGAATTTCAGCACGTCCGCATGCCCCATCGCCTCGCACTCGTTTCCGTTTATCAAAAACGCGCTGCCCTCGGGCATAGCATAAACGCTGTCGTTTTGATTGACGATCAAAAACTCCTCCAGCCGCTCCTCCCTACTCTCGCCGTTGTGGTTTGAAATTTTACCGCTTATAAAGTGCGGATTGATCTGATACGGAAAGATCCCCAAAGCTACCGGCGAGGGTGGAAAGACGATCGGCATGTCGTTGGTAGTCATCATCGTCTTGCCCGCGACGTTTGCGCCGGCAGACCAGCCGAAATACGGCGTGCCGCTATCCACGGCGTCTTTGATCGCGCCTAAGAGATCAAATTTATAAAGCTCATTTAGCAGCACGAAGGTATTGCCGCCGCCGATGCAGATCGATTTGGCATTTTTAACGGCGGCTTTCATATCGGCAAATCGGTGGATCGATCTGATATTATTACTCTCCAAGCAGTCCGCGACCTTCTGCTCGTATTGATCGTTCGTGCGCCTAACACCTGCAAACGGAATGAATAAAATTTCATCCTCCCAAAGACCCCCTAAAAATTCCTTGATCCACCCCTTGCAGTGGTTCAGATAGCCGCTGTCTTTGTAACTGGAAGCGCTTAGAAGTAGTGCTCTTTTCATGCCGCTTCCCTTAAGCTTTGCCGTTTAGCTTATACGCGCAGCGAAGATACACGTCCACTCCCGCAAGCAACGAGTCCTCGTCGAAGTCGAATTTGGCGTTGTGATGTCCCGCCGCAAGCGTCGTGCCTATCATCAGATATCCGCTTTTGCCACCCGCATCTTGGACCGAGCGCATAAAATGCGCGAAGTCCTCGCATGCGCCAAAGCTTAGCTCCCTTACGATTTTATCATCGTCGATAAACGGCGACGCCTTCGCCGCATCCTCGTAAAGCTGCGTGGTGGCCTCGTCGCTATCGCCGCCTGCGGTGCCGCCCGTAACCTGCACGTCGTAGCTGACGCCATAAATTTTAGAAACGCCCTCCACTATGTCCATGCATTTGGCCTTCATAAACTCATTCAGTTCCGTGCTCTCGCCGCGCGTCTCGCACGCGAGATAACCGTTGGGCGCGATGACGTTGCGTCCTTCGCCCGCGCGCAGCACTCCGACGTTGATACGCGTGACGCCATCTGCGTGTCTAGTGATGCCGTGCATATCAAGCGCCATTTCGGCTGCGGCGAGCAGGGCATTGGCTCCGTTTTGCGGTGCGCCCGCGGCGTGAGCGGACTTACCCTTTAAATTTACGTCAAATTTAGTGGTCGCGAGTAGCTTTTTGGTGCCGCAGATGATGCCTCTCATGGTAGTCGCCTGAAAGCCGATATGACCGCCCAGCAAGTAATCCACGCCCTTGGTAACGCCCGCAGCTTCCATACCCACGGCGCCCCTGGTGCCCTCCTCGGCGGTTTGAAAGATAAATCTAAATTTGCCGCTGAAATCATCTAAGTTTTGCGCGATCAGCTTCGCTAAAGCAAGTCCCATCGTGATATGCCCGTCGTGCCCGCACGCGTGCGTGATGCCGCTGATGTCGGAGCGAAAGCCCTCCTTAAAAGGGCGGTGATCCGTGTCCATGCTCTCGGTCACGTCCACGCCGTCTATGTCAAATCTAAAAGCGACCGTCTTGCCCGCGCGTCCCGTGTCTATTTCGGCTACGAGACCCGTTAGTCCATCCTCCATCGCATCAAGAAATTTTATCTGATCTGCGTTTAGCAGCTCTTTGGCGCGCTGCTTTGCCTTCTCGCAGGCATCCTTGCTACCTACGCCCTGCCTCGCCTCAGCCTTTACAACCTCGCGACCGAGCTTTATCTCATAGCCCAAGCGCTGCATACGATCTGCGATAACCGCGGTCGTAAAAAAGGTAAACCAACCCGTCTCGGGATGCGAGTGGAAAAACCTGCGATCCCCGATCATCTCGCCTTTGAGCGCCTCTACTTTTTGTGCGATAGCATCCATTTTCTCTCCTTTATTCTTTGGCTAAATTTAACATCGCCGCAGCTAAAACCTTCGTAGCGGCAAACGCGTCGTGCCAGTTTATACTTTCATTTACGTTGTGACTGATGCCGTCCTTGCACGGCACGAAAAGCATCCCCACGCGATCCGCAAGCTCCGTCATATTCATCGCGTCGTGTCCCGCGCCGCTAGGAAGCCTCAGGCTTGGAATTTTAAGCTCGCCGGCACAGCTTTCAAGCAGATCTATCATCTCCTCGCTTAGCTTTACGGGGCGATCCTTGATGAGATTTTTTAGTTCAAATTTGCACCCTCGGCGAGCGCAAATTTCATCTATCGCGGCGCAAATTTTATCGTCCGCCACCCTAAGTGCATCCTCGTCTATATCGCGTATATCAAGACCTAGCGTGCATGAGCCAGGGATCACGTTTAGCACGCCGGGTAGCGCATTTGCATAGCCCGTCGTCGCAACGGTGGTTTTGCCCGCCTTAGCAATCCTCTCCGCGCTTAAAATGATCTCGCTAGCGCAAGCTAGGGCGTCGCAACGCATATCCATCGGCGTAGCGCCGCTGTGATCGGCTCTGCCCTCGATCCGCAGCTCGTATCGCACGGGCGCGGCGATACCCGTGACGATGCCTACCGGGATCCCTCGCCGCTGCAATACCGGCCCCTGCTCGATATGAAGCTCGATATAGCTATGAAAGCTGGATTTGCGCAGGACGCAGCTTTTTAAATTTGCGGGATTTAGCCCGAAACCCTGCATCGCGTCAAACAGCGAAATTCCGTCCCCATCCTTTAGCTCGTCTAGCCGCTTTTGCGAGAGCTTGCCGCTAATTATCTTGCTGCCTACGGTCGCCATTTTAAAGCGGCTCGACTCCTCGCAAACAAAGACGATGAGTTCCAGCGGTCGCGCAAGCCTCTCTCCGCTATCTCGCACCGCGCGGATCGCCTCTAAAGCCGCCATGACGCCTAACGTGCCGTCGTAAAAGCCGCCCTGCGGCACGCTATCGATATGCGAGCCAGCACTTACGGGCGGTAGATCGGGATTGTTGACGCCGCTAAATTTAGCGAAAATATTGCCCGCGTCGTCGATTTTGATCTTGAAATTTTCTTTTTGAAGTAGCGATATGAGGAAGTTGCGCGCCTCTTTATCCTCGCGCGAAAATGCAAGCCGCGTAAGCCCGCCGCCCGCCAAAGCCCCAAAGCGGCTTATCTGCTCAAACTCGCTTTTAAAGCGCTGTATGTTTATCTCCATAAATTCCCCTTTTCTTAAAAAATTTATGAATACGGCATTTTAATATTAAATTTATATAACAAAGCTGAAATTTGCCTATCGCGGCGGCAAATAGGACGCTAAAACGGCGTGAGCAGAGCTGTTTTAAAATAGCGTTTAAATTTCATTTTGCCTTTTAGGCTTTAAAATCGCGACGCGCCTGCTTAACTTCAGACTAAACGGATATAATTATCGCAAAATTTAACGAGGAGCGAAAATGAAACAGGACTCGCTAGAGGAGCTTTATGAAGAGCTAAATGGGCTTAAAAGTATGGCAGATAAAGAGGAATGCCTCAATAGCGCAATAAGAGACGCCGTAAGAGCGAAAAATTTTGCATTTGCCACTCAAATTTGTGATTTTATAGTGAATGATGAAATTGGAAAATTCGGTGCGTTTTTAAGAATGAAGGCGCTAATGTGGCTCACAGACTATATCGCAAAAAATTTGGAAAAGAAGGAATATTCGAATTTTATCTGCTTCGTGGACTGCCTATGGAAATTTAGATGGATAGCTCCAGACGCCGCTAAAAGCTCTATGATAGAAAAAGAGCTTATAGACGAGATGAACGAGACGATGCTGTTTTACTACGAGAGCATAGAAGGGCTCTCGTTATCACGCTATTACAAGGCTTTGACGAATCAAAACATTGACATGGGCGAGTCTAAAGAGGCGAAAGCGAACTACAAGATGTGGAAAAAGCTAGCCAAAGACGATATGGACGGCTGCGAGGCGTGCGAAGCATCGAGCGAGATCGCGTATTTAAATTTTGTGGGCGAGTATGAGGCGGCACTGGAGTTAGCTACGCCGATAATTTCGGGCGAGCTAGGTTGTATCAAAGTGCCATACACAACCTACGCGCCGATCTTATTTAGTATGGTAGCGCTGGGTAGGATAGAGGAAGCGACGGCTTTGCTGCCAAAGGCCGCTGCAATGATCGAGTCAGATCCTCGCTTCATAAATCAGATCGCACCGCTAATCGAGATCGCCGTTAGGCTGGGAGAGCACGAAACAGCGCTAAGCTTGGTGCGTAAGCATTCGCACGCTATACTAGATAGCAACGACGATCTGAATTATTTAAAATTGCTTATCCCCATTGTCGCATTTGGAGATGAAAATACTTATAAAATGGCTTTAGAAATAGCAGGTAAATTTGATGCTAGAAATCAAAACTTCTACTACGCCGATTATCTAAATAAATTTTACGAGGAATTTTCAGGGCTTGAAATTTGACGGTTTGGGAATCTGGAATGCTCTGCTCGTCAAATAGGACACCATTTCTCAAGCGCGTGCGACCAGATAGTCTAAAATCTGCGGCTCGATACTACTTTGCGCTCGCAACGGCGAGCGCGGTCAAGTTTACGCCGAACGGGTGCAGCGGCTCGTGCGGTAAATTTTATACCGCTTACTCGCGCACGGCGGTAGCCAGTCGCCGAAATAGGTGATAGAGCGCATGCATGGCATTAAATTTTAACTAGATCGGTGCAGACGAAAACAAGTATTTGCGGTAGCCAAGACACGTATTCTAAATTTCAACCGCCGCAGAACGTAAAATTTAAACCGAGCCCAGCATTTATCTCGCCGTAAAACACGCACGACGATGTATCTTGCGCGCCTTACCATCTAGATTTAGCGGTAAATTTAATAGCAAAATTTGAAGCGTGGCGCGACGAAATTTTAAAACAAAATTTCAAGTAGATTTTTAAATATAAAATTTCAAGAGGAATCTTAAATTTAGAATTTCAAATAAATTTTAAAATTCCAAGAGAATTTCATCCCTTGGAATTTTAAATTCAGTGCTTGGCTAGGTAATTTGTGTCGTAGTTATTATCCACGAAATCGGGGTTGTTCATCATCCTAAGATGAAAATCGCGCGTCGATTTTATGCCACCGATGATGAGCTCATCTAGCGCGACTTTCATCTTCGCAATCGCGCGCGCGCGGTCCTTGTCGTAAACGATAAGCTTGCCGATCATGCTGTCGTAGTAAGGCGGCACCGAGTAGCCCTCATAGACGTGGCTGTCCATACGGACGTTTCTGCCGCCCGGAGCGACGTATTTTGTGATTTTGCCCGGGTTTGGCATAAAGCTTTTAGAGTCCTCGGCGGTGATGCGGCACTCAAGCGCGTGTCCGCTAAATTTTATCTCGCTTTGAGGCAGCAGCTTCTCGCCCTGCGCGATGCGGATCATCCACTCGATCAGATCGAGCCCGCTTCGCATCTCACTTACGGTGTGTTCGACCTGCAAGCGGGTATTCATCTCGATGAAATAGAATTTCTTGTCCTTGCTATCGTATAAAAACTCAAACGTTCCTGCACTTGCGTATCCGATCGCTTTAGCGGCGCGAACCGCCGTTTCGTGCAGACTCTTTCGTGTCGGCTCATCCAAAATCACGGCTGGACTTTCTTCGATCAACTTTTGGTGGCGGCGCTGCATTGAGCAGTCGCGCTCGCCGATATGCACGACGTGTCCGTGCTCGTCGCCCAAGACCTGAACCTCGATGTGGCGGGGATTTGTGATATATTTTTCCATATACATCGTGCCGTCGCCGAATGCGCTCATCGCTTCGCTCTCTGCCGACCAAAATAGCTTTTCGATATCCTCTTCGCGCTCGACCACGCGCATTCCGCGCCCGCCGCCGCCGGCTGCGGCTTTAATGATGACCGGATAGCCGATTTCGGCGGCTAGCTTGCGTGCCTCTTCGACACTTGCAATCGCGCCGTCGCTGCCAGGCACTACGGGGATGCCCGCGCGCATCATCACTTGCTTAGCCTTGCTCTTATCACTCATCAAGGTCATCGCCTCGACGCTTGGACCGATAAATTTAATGCCGTGTTTGGCGCAAATTTCGACGAAATTTTGACTTTCGCTCAAAAAGCCGTATCCCGGAAATATCGCGTCGGCTTCCGTTAGCTCGCAAGCTGTGATGATCGCGGGGATATTTAGATAGCTATCGCTGCTGCGCGGTCCGCCGATACAAACCGACGCGTCGGCGTATTTGACGTAAAGCGCGTCCTGATCGGCGGTGGAGTGCACGACGATGGCTTGCTTGCCCATCTCCTGGATCGTGCGAAGCGCGCGCAGAGCGATCTCGCCACGATTTGCGATTAGAATTTTTTTAAGCTCCCTCATAGCTTCTCGACCTCAAACAGCGCCATAGCGTACTCGACGGGCTGTCCATCTTCGACGAGAGCTTTTTTGATGCGACAGTCGAATTCCGCCTCGATCTCGTTCATAATCTTCATCGCTTCTATTATGCCGATCGTATCGCCCTTATGCACGACCTGGCCCACGCCTACGAACTCTGCCGCACCGGGGCTCGGCGCCTTATAAAAAGTGCCTACCATCGGGCTGTCGATCGTATCCATCGAGCCTTTTGTGGCGGGCTTGTCGCCCACGAGCACGCTTACTGAAGGCGCAGCAAGCTGCGGAGCGGGTGCCGGTGCGGCGAGCTGAGGCGTACTCCCACCGCATGGGCCATATTTTTTTATCTCGATTTCAAAATCTTTATCTTTAATTTTTAGCTCATTAATGCCCTGCTTCTCGCCGAAAAAGTCCATTAACTCTTTGATTTCTGCTTTTGTCATAAATTTCTCCTGAAAAAATTTGCGAAATTTTAGCTAAATTTTTATAATTGTTTCTTTAAATGGATTTTTGCGGGACTTTTAAGAAGTGCAAAGCGAAATTTACGACAGAATTTGCGGACTGATTTTAAGGATTTACGAGGCGCGATTTGCCTCGTTCATTTTAAGCTCGAACTTCGCAAGCGAAACACGAAATTTTGCAGCAAGAGCGCAGGATGATTTTAAATCCTTTAAAAATTTAACGCTTAATTTTACGACCGAAATTCTATGCCCAAGCTCAGAGCGCAAAAATGCCGTGCTTTGCTTTAAAATTCCACTTTTGGGCTCGTATAAAAATCCTGCGCCTTGCTTTTCTTTAAAATTTCGCGCTGAAATTTTGTTTTATAACCCCGCGCCGAGATTCTATACGCGCGGGGTTTCTGCGTTAATGTGTCGCAAAAAAGCTCTGAATTTTCGCTTTATCGCTCGTTTTGCTAAGGGCTAACATCAGCAGCACGCGCGCCTTTTGCGGATTTAAATTATCTGCGGTTAGAAAGCCAAGTTTTGCGTCGTCCACCTCCGAGCTAACGCTAGTTGAGCCGCTGCCCGTGCGGCTTGAGCGCACGACAATCACGCCCGCTTCGCTAGCTTTTGCGAGCGCGGCCTGTAGATCTGGATATAAATTTCCATTGCCTACGCCCGCTACGATAATGCCCTTAGCGCCCTTTTGCACCGCTGCATCGACCAAATCGCCGCTATCTTGCGCGTGTCCATAGATGATATCGACGCGCGGCAAGGCCTTGATATCCTTGATATTAAATTCGCTTGCAACGGTGTGTTTGCGAAGCGGTGCCATATAGAAATTTACGACGCCATAATTTACGGTGCCGATTTTGCCGGAATTCGGGGAAGCGAAAGTAGCAACATTGGTGGTATTTGTTTTTGTAACCTCGCGCGCGGCGTGGATCTCGTCGTTCATTACTACAAGAGCGCCCTTTTCGCGAGCGTTTTTATCTGCCGCGACGGCAACGGCGTTGTATAGATTAAGCGGTCCATCAGCACTCATCGAGTCTGCGTTTCGCATCGCGCCCACCAACACGATCGGTTTTTTAGATTTTACTACCAAGCTTAAAAAATACGCCGTCTCCTCCATCGTATCGGTTCCATGCACGATGACGACGCCGTCTACGTCGTTTTTAGTAAGCAGCTCGCTTACGCGGTTTGCGAGCTTGAGCCAAATTTCATCATTCATCTCCTGCGAGCCGATATTTGAAATTTGCTCACTTTTAATCGTAGCTAAATCCCCCAGCTGCGGCACTGCCGATAAGATATCTTCTACGCCCTTTGAGCCTGCGGTATAGTTGCCCTCCGTGGCACTTGCGCTGCTTCCCGCGATAGTGCCGCCGGTAGCTAAAATATAAATATTTGGCTTCGCAGCAGCCAAAGATGACGCGATAAAAAACGTAATAAACGCAAATTTCTTGAGTAGTCCCATAGTTGCTCCTTAAAAAGTGATAAAATTTTTATAATTTAAGCAAAATTCTAGCATAAAATTTTTATTATATTTTATTTTGCTGCTATAATGCGCGAAAAATTTTGATTATTTTAAGGAAATTTTATGGGACTGAAAAGCGATAAATGGATCAGACAGATGTCGCAGCAGCACGATATGATAGCGCCTTTTTGCGAGGAAAATATCGGCCGCGGCGTCGTTAGCTACGGACTTTCTAGCTACGGATACGACATACGCGTAGCGCGCGAATTTAAAATTTTTACAAACGTCGGCGGAACGGTCGTCGATCCTAAAAATTTCGACGCAAAAAACGTCGTGGATTTTGAGGGCGACGTCTGCATCGTGCCGCCGAATTCCTTCGCGCTAGCGCGCACTATCGAATACTTCAAAATGCCGTGCGACGTGCTTGCGATCTGTCTGGGCAAAAGCACCTATGCGCGCTGCGGCATCATCGTAAACGTAACGCCCTTTGAGCCTGGCTTTGAGGGGCACATCACGATTGAAATTTCCAACACCACGCCGCTGCCTGCAAAAATTTACGCGAACGAAGGCATAGCGCAGGTTTTGTTTCTGCAAGGAGACGAGCCGTGCGAGGTAAGCTACTGCGATAAAAAGGGCAAATACCAAAGCCAAAAGGGCATCACGCTGCCTAGAATTCTAAAGGATTAAGCAATGAAAAATTTAATCATCGTAGAATCCCCCGCAAAAGCCAAAACTATCAAAAATTTCTTAGGCGCCGATTACGACGTAATCGCGTCTAAAGGCCATATCCGCGACCTTCCTAAAAAACGCTTCGGCATCAAAATCAAAGATAAAAGCTTCGAGCCCGAATACGAAATCAGCGCCGATCACGATCAGATCGTAAAGCAGATAAAGACGCTCGCCAAAAAGGCGGATCAAATTTACCTCGCGACGGATGAGGACCGCGAGGGCGAGGCGATCGCCTATCATATCGCCGCTTCGATCGGCAAGCAGGCGCAGGAGCTGCCGCGCATCGTATTTCACGAGATCACCAAAAGCGCAATCTCAAACGCGCTAAGCTCGCCGCGCAAGCTCAATATCGCAAGCGTAAACGCGCAACAAGCGCGCCGCCTGCTCGATCGCATTGTGGGCTACAAGCTAAGTCCGCTTTTAAATTTAAAGATCCAGCGCGGCTTAAGCGCGGGTCGCGTCCAAAGCGCTGCACTCAAGATCGTCGTCGATCGCGAACGCGAAATTTTAAATTTTAAGCCGGTAGAATTCCACAGCATCGACGCGGTTTTTAAAAAGGATTTGGAAGCAGAGCTCGTGGAATTTCGCGGTAAAAAGATGGAAAAGCTCTCGGTCAAAAACGCGGCGCAGGCTAGCGAGATCGTCTCTGAGCTGCAAAAAGACAGATTTAGCGTAGATGGTATCGAGAGCAAATCGCGCAAGACGAACCCCTATCCGCCGTTTATGACCTCGACGCTGCAGCAGGCGGCGAGCACGGCTCTGGGCTTTAATCCACGCAAGACGATGAGCCTCGCGCAGAGCCTTTACGAAGGCGTCAATACCAAAAACGGCGGCGCGATCACCTATATGCGAACCGACTCGCTAAATATCGCCAAAGAAGCGATCGCGGCGGCTCGCGAGCTAATCGGCGAGCGCTTCGGCGAAAAGTATCTGCCCAAAAGCGCGAATTTATACGCCACCAAAAGTAAAGGCGCACAGGAGGCGCACGAAGCGATAAGGCCTACCGATCTAAAGCTTACCCCCGAGCTCGCGCAAAAAATCCTACCTCGCGACGAATACCGCCTTTACGCGCTCATCTACAACCGCTTCGTAGCCTCGCAGATGAGCCCTAGCGTCTCGCAGATCCAAACGATCATCGTGCGCGGCGAAGCGGGCGCATTTAAGATCAGCGGGCGCAAGGTGGAATTTGACGGATTTTACAAGGCTTACGGCGATCTGGATAAGGATAAAATTTTACCGAGCCTTAGCGCGGGCGACGCGATGAGCCTGCAAAGCCTAAGCTCGCAGCAGCACTTCACCGAGCCGCCGGCGCGCTATTCGGAAGCAAGCCTCATCAAAAAGCTTGAAAGCCTCGGCATCGGCAGGCCCTCGACCTATGCGCCTACCATCTCGCTGCTTACGGCGCGCAACTACGTAAATATTGAGCAAAAGCACCTGGTGCCGAGCGAGATCGCCTTTAAAATCACCGAGATGCTGGAGCAAAATTTTAAAAATATCGTAGATAGCGAGTTTACCTCCAAAATGGAAGAGAAGCTCGACGACATCGCCGAAAACAAAGCGGACTGGCAGCAAATTTTGGCAGATTTTTACTACCCTTTTATGGACGAGATCGCCAAAGGAAAAACCTCGATCGCAAGCCAAAAGCTAGCCGAAAAGATCGGCGAAACCTGCCCGAACTGCGGCGGCGAGCTACTTAAGAGGCAGGGCAGATTCGGCGAGTTCATCGCTTGCTCGAACTATCCGAAATGCAAATACTCGCGCAATGCGGACGCCGGCACCGAGGGGGCGAGCGAGGAGAAGGCGGCGCCCGAAGTGCTAGATGAGAAATGCCCGCAGTGCGGTAAAAATTTGATCAAGCGCAAGGGCAGATACGGCGAGTTTATCGCTTGCGAGGGTTATCCGAAGTGCAAATACTCACGCAAAATCGAGGGCGCGGCGAAAGAGAAAAAGCCACTCGTCTCCACGGGCGTCAAGTGCCCGAGCTGCGGCACGGGCGAGATCGTCGAGCGCTTCTCAAGACGCGGTAAATTCTACGGCTGCACGAACTACCCTAAATGCGGCTTTGTGAGCAACTACGCGCCGATTGCGCGCGCGTGCCCGCAGTGCGGCAACTCATACATGCTCCGCAAAGAGCTGAAAAAAGGCAACTTCGCCGAGTGCCCGCAGTGCAAGCTTAAAGAAGAGATCGATTGATAATAGGCGTCATCTCGGACTCTCATCGCGAAACGAAAGTCGCTGCCAGCGCCATAGAGTGGCTGCTCGCGCGCGGAGCGGATCTGCTCGTGCACGCAGAGGGCATCGTTGCGAGCGAGACGCTGCGGCTTTTGCGACAAAGCGGCAAGTCCTACTTTGCGGTTTTAGGGAACAACGACGAAGCGCTTACCGAGTTTAAAAATGAGTTCGACCTACGGGGTGAGCCCTTTTGTACGGAGTTTGCAGGGCTGCGACTAAAAATAATGCACCATCCGTTTTATCTCTTTGACGAGGAGCCCGTGGCGCAAAACGAAGCAGACGGATTAAATTTAGACGCGGATTTAGGCGCGGGTGCGGATCGCGCGGCAAATTTTCGCAAGGATTTCGGCGCAGACCTAGTCAAAAATTCTAGCTTTAGCGTCGAAGTAAGTTGCGGCACGAATTTAGGCTCAAACTGCAGAGCAGATCGCAGAGAAATTTTAATCTCAAATTCTAAAGCGGCGGCTTGCTTGGCAAATTTAAACTCAAATTTTAATGCTACGGACGATGATGAAATTTTAAACGGCACATGCCGTGCAGATGAAAATTTTGATACGGCAGGCATGGACACGGGCCCCGCTTCAAGCCCGAACGCAAATTTAAACTCAAATGCAAGCGCGAATTTGGCCGCCAATATGGGCTCGGATGCGAACTCTAAAGCAGGCTCCGGTGCGGATCGCGCAGCAAATTTAACGGCGCCGAACATGAACTCAAATTTGACCGCAACTTCGGGCCCTAACGCAAGCGGCGAAAGTAAAAATCGAGGTCCGTGTGGGCGAGGCGCAGGCAAAATTCCAACTATCAAAATTTACGGCCACACCCATTTTTTCGCCGCGGCGGTGGATAAAAACGGCACGCTCGTGTTAAATCCGGGCGAGATTTGCGGGCGCAAAAAGCGGCTTTTCGGTTTGCCTGTGTTGTGGTGCAAGAGCGGAAATTGCGCGCATCTCGTCTCCATTCGCAGCGCAAAGAACTATAAAGCGACCGAAAGGAAGTCTTAAAATGATACGAAAAGCCCCTAGGCAGCCAGAGAAAATGCTAGAAAGATGCGAAAAAATTCTAAAACAGCGCGGGAAAAATCTAAAAGGGTGCGAGGCTAAAGCGTATGAATGAAATTTACGTCCTAATCGCGCTATCGTTTTTGATCTTTGCTTCGCCCTTTTTGGCTAGCTTAGCTAGAATTCCGCTCTCGCCTATGGAGATCATGCTTGGCATAATAGCCGCAAATTTAGGGCTTTTGCCGCCAAGCGCGACCTTCGATCTAGCCGCGCAGATCGGCTTTTGCTACCTTATGTTTTTGGCGGGCTGCGAGGTGGATTTCCGCGCGCTGCTTGCGATGCCGCGCAAAATTTTGCGGCTGATCCTAATCTTTTTGGCGCTGCTTTATATCCTGAGCGCGCTTGCGGTTTGGATGTTTGAACTGCCGCAGACGCTTATCATCGCCGCACCTCTGATGAGCGTCGGGCTGCTTTCGGCGCTGTATAAGGAATACGGCAAGGATCAAGCGTGGCTAAATCTCGCGATGCCCGCGGGCGTGATCGGCGAGCTCATCAGCATCGCCGCCCTCACGGTGGGCGGCATCTACCTTAAAAACGGCTTCGGCGTCGAGATGGCGCTTCACATCGGCGCGCTTTTGGGCTTTTCGGTCGCCGCTCTAGCGGTTTTTAAAGGACTTGAAATTCTATTTTGGTGGTTCCCCGCGCTAAAAACGGTGATCATGCCCAAATACGACAAAAACGAAAAGGACGTGCGATTTGCGATGGCGCTGTTTTGCCTCATCTGCGCGGGGGTGATGCTTTTGGGGCTTGAGGTCGTAATCGGCGCCTTCATCGCAGGCACCTTTCTGCCGACCTTTTTTTCGCACAAGGACGACCTCATCGAGAAGCTATCGTCGTTCGGCTTCGGCTTTTTGGTGCCGATATTTTTCATACACACTGGAGCCGTGATCAAGCTAGAAGCGCTCCTTATGCCTGGAGTGATGAGCTTTGCCGCGAGTCTAGCGGCGCTGATGTTTGGCATCAGGCTGCTTGCGAGCGCTACGTTTTTAAGCACCCTGGGCCGCAAAGGCGCGGTGCTTTTCGCGCTATCGCTTTCTATGCCGCTAACCCTCGTCATCGCCACAGCGACGCTTTTTTACTCCACCGCCGCGATCTCGCAAGAGATATACTTCGCGATGATCATCGCCTCGCTCATAGAGGCGCTCGCGTCGATGATTTTGATAAATTTTATTTACAAGAAATTTTAGGGCGGGAATTTTAAAATTTTGAAATTATAGGATTTTGGAATTTTAAAGTCCTATGAAATTCTAGAATTCTATGAAATTTGATTTGGTGCGGGACTAAAATGAAGTTAAATTTAAAGCTCTATTTTGCGCCGCAATCGGTTAAGTCTTGAAGTTCTATGGTGTAGTTTTCTTTTTGCCATGTTCCGGCATAGCCATAAGCTTTCAAAATTTTGAATAGTAAAGCTACAATATCCTTTTCGGAAAGAGCATTTGTGCTTTTTGGATTTAGTTCCAAAAGTTGCCAAATTTGATGAAGCTTTTTACCTTCATCAAATATATAATCCAATGCGACCTCAATAATTTCACCTTTATGATATAAAATCCAAATGCCTTTAGCAAGGCTTGCATGATCATATTCTGGATCAGGAAAACTATATACTGGCATTAGCCAACAATCCGCATTTCGATCAATAGTCCAACCAAGCTCGTTAATAAAAGTCTCATAGTATGGATTATATTTGTAGTAAATTTCGCTCAATCCATACTTCTCATCATCCTCTTTTGTGATGATTGCATTTTCAAAAGCCATCTGCGCTCCTTGGAATTTAAAATTTAGCGTGCAAGCGGAAATCTTAAGTGCAAATTTATGCGAAATCCACGACGCAGCCGAAACGACAAGCATGGAAATTTCAAACTCGCCGCGCTTAAAGATAGACCGGCGAGATTGCCGCGACCGCTAACTCCGCTCGCCGCGGATATATTTGCTTTCGCTAGCCGCGGCAAAGCAAATGCGGCTCGTAAGCAAAGCTAGCGGTAAAATTAATCGCAACCCATCCGCAAGAAGCATAACTGCACGATTTGCGGACGGGCTAATAAAGCCAAAGCGAGTCGATTAAAATTTAAGCTTTAGCTTGCGGCGCTTAAAAGCCGATTTAAGCTTAGACGCGGTGCGGGCGGCGTGCCGCGACGCGGCACACAAGCCTCAAGCTACATTAAGACCGGAATTTTGGTCTTTTGCAGGAAGTATTTCGACGCGCCGCCTAAGAAAATCTCCTTTATGCCGCTGTCTGAGTGCAAGCCCGCGACGATTAGGTCGAAATCGCCCGCGTCGGCGTACTCTAGCAGCACCTGTCCCGGGATCTTGCCGTCTGCGTTTAGCGTCTCGAAAGCATCGATATTAACGTCGTGCAGAGCCAAATAATCGCTTATTCGGCGCTTCGTTTCGGGGATGCCCTCTTGGAGGTAGTGGTTTGCGGTGATGACGGTGACGGACTTGGCGCGCTGCAAAAGCTCCAGCCAATTATCAAGCGCCCTTGCAGACGCCGCAGTGCCGGTAAGCGAGACTAAAATTTTATCCGCCCTAAACTCCTTCAGCTTGCGCGGTATGACAATGCAAGGCTTGCCGCTTTTAGTGACCGCCGCCTCGAACGTGCCCGTAATAGAGCCGGTAGGCGGCACCGAAACCAGCACCAAATCACAATATTTGGAGTATTTCTCGACCAGCTCGGAGCGGATGCCCACCATATGCCTCAAAGCGGCGCTATTTGGGACGTGATCGTCGTCGCTTTGATCTAGGCCCAGCTTGGCGCATTCGGCGTCGAAGATCGCTTTGATCTCCTCGCGCTCAGCCCTCATCTCGTCTCCTGCGGATTTTAAAAATTCATCCATCAACACGCCGCCTTTTAGCGTCATGCGGACGTTGTAGATCATCTTAGGATCGAGCTGGCACGCCATTATATTGATGTGCGTACCGAAAAATTTATTCACGAGCAGCGCTCCGTGTATGCGCTCTGCCAGCTCCTCGCCGCCGCCGATAGGGAAAAATATCTTTTTAAGCTGCATCTTTACGCTCCTAATTAAAATTTTAAGCTAATTCCAGTGAAATTTTAGTGCCTTTCTGATCGGTCACGCGCACTCGCACTACATCGCCCGCCTTGTAAGGCGTTGTGATAAATTTAGCGCGCAGCAATCCGTCCACGCCGTCTCGCAGCGAGATAAAGGTACCGAAATCCAGCACGCTTTGCACCACGCCGTCAAACTCCTCGCCGATCTGAAATTTTACATCTTTGCGTTCACCGCGTGGCTTGCGAAAATCGCGAGAATTTGAAACTATTGATAAAATTTTCTCTTTCGCGCCCGATACGGCGCTAGCTTTGGCGCCTTGGATCTTGACCTCGCCCTTTTCGCGATCCAGATCGATATTTACGCCGAAGCTTTCGGTGATCTCTTTGATGACCTTGCCGCCCTGGCCGATGATGTCGGGGATTTTGCTTGCCTCGACGCTAAAAATTTCAAGCTTCGGAAGCACATCTTCATTTATGACGATCGCTGCGTCCGCCTGCTCCATAAGACCCAAAATATGCGCACGAGCCTGCTTTGCCTGCGCTAGAGCCTCCTTTAAAACCTCCAGGCTGATGCCGCCGAGCTTGATATCCATCTGAAGCGCAGTGATGCCCTCGTAGGTGCCCGCGACCTTAAAATCCATATCGCCGTCGTGATCCTCAAGCCCCATTATGTCGGTTAGCACGGCATGCTTGTCGCCCTCAAAAATCAAACCCATCGCTACGCCCGCAACGAGCTTTAGCGTAGGTACGCCCGCTGCTCGGAGAGAAAGTGCGCCGCCGCAGACCGAAGCCATCGAGCTTGAGCCGTTGCTCTCTAAAATTTCGCTCACTACACGGATAGACTGCGGCGAGTTTAGATCGATGCTCGGATATAGCGCTCTTTTGGCTAAATTTCCATGCCCCAACTCGCGTCTGCCTGGGCTTTTGAGCGGGCTTGCTTCGCCGACGCAAAAGCCCGGGAAGTTGTAGTTAAACATAAATCTATCGCTGATCGGCTCAAGTTGCGTTAGGCTGTCGCTTAGCTGCGCGTCGCTATCGCCGCCCAGCGTAGTGACGACCAGAGCCTGCGTCTGCCCGCGCGTAAATAGGCAGCTTCCATGCGCGCACGGCAGGATATTGGTCTCGATACTGATCGGGCGCACCTCATCAAGCGCGCGTCCGTCGGCTCTGCAATGATCCTCGATGATCTGCGTGCGGATGATGCCGCGCTTATACTTGCCGATGACGCTGGAGATCACCTCTTTGCTCCACTCGTTTTGCGCCGCAGCCTCGGTGGTTAAAATTTGATCCACGATTTTGTTTAGTTCGGTAGCGCGTTCGCTCTTTGCCATCTGATTGATTGCAGCTTTGACGGCGTCTTTGTAGTTCGCGTCGATAAAATCCGCGATATCCTCATCCTCTATCTCGGGCTTATATTCCAGGCTCGCATCGGGCTTTTTAAGCGGCAAAAAAGCCTCTTCGTAGGCGTTTGAGCCCGCGCTTATCGCCTTTGCGGCAAAATCGATCGCATCCACCATTAGATCTTCGCTAAATTCATTCATCTGCTGCGCGTCACCTTTAATCTGCGGCAGAGAGCGCATCTCGATCATCAAAAGCTCATCGCCGACGCCGGCTACGTAAAGATCAAGTGCGCTGGCTTTAAGCGCGGAGTTGCTCGGATTTAGGATGAAATTTCCATTTTGATATCCTATGCGGACGCCGCAAACGGGCGCTTTAATCTGGATGTCGCTAAGATATAGCGCCGCAGACGCCGCATTAAGAGCGACGACTTGCAGATCGACCTCAGGATCTGCCGATAGCACGTAAACTACGATCTGCGTCGGATACGCATAGCCCTTTGGAAAGAGCGGGCGCAGCGAGCGGTCTATGATGCGGCTCGTTAGCGTCTCAAAATCGCCCGGCTTGGTCTCGCGCTTGATGTAGCCTCCGGGGATTCTGCCTGCCGCGTACATCTTCTCGATATACTGCACGGTAAGGGGTAAAAAGTCCTCCTGCACCTGCGTCTCTTCGCGCGCTACGGTAGCCAGCACGACGGTATTTTTCACACGTAAAAGCGCCGCGCCCGCGGCTTGTTTCGCAACTTTGTTGATATCGAAAATTTCGGTATTGCCATTTACTTCAATTTTGCACTGCATTAATTTTCTCCTTGTTTTTGTTAGTCTCGTGAAACGGTAGATAAAGCTGGCATTTGTTTAAAATTTGCATTATCTCCTCCGCGCTTGAGAGCGTTTTTTCTTTGTAATAAAAATCCACGTTCACAAAATCTCTGATCTTGTGAACAGCATAAATTCCATCTACTAGCATGGCGATCTCGTCTGCATTATCGCTGCCGATAACGGGCGTGGCATAAAAGATCGCTTTGGCGTTTAAGCTTACGAGCGTCTTTATGCAAGTAAGCGCGGTCAGCCCGCTCTCACACCCTTCATCTACCAAGATAACGTTTTTCTTCTCCAAATTTCCCAAAAGCTCGCCCTTGCGAAATTTATACATGTTTTTTAAAATTTTCTCCTCATAAAGTCTGTTCGCCTGCCCGTAAACGTAATCCAGGCTGATGCCGAAGCTTCGCACGAGCTCATCCACCATCACGATCTCTTGGGTTTCGCTTACGCATGCGATCGCGCATTCAGGATTATTTGGCGCCAAAACGGGTTCTGTGAATAAAAACTCATAAGCAAGCCCTAATTTTAGAGCAAGATGGTTTGCGATAGGAAGCGACTCCAGAGACTGAGCGATTATTAGAAAATTTTCGTTTTTGATCACGGTAGCGGGTAAAATTTCTGCGAGTTTCATCGCGGCGTCGATTTGGCTTTCAAACATCAGCTCAGCTCTAGGCGTCATTATTTTTCGCTTCCATATTCGCTATCTACTGAAAAATCATACCCTACTCCGCCGAACGGATAGAAATTTACGAGAAAGTAAATTCCGCGCTCCTTGCTTGCTTTGCTGTAGCCCGTCGTACTGGTATTTTTAGGCTCGATATCCTCTTGATACACAAAAGAGTAATTCCAACACTTGCGCGTATGAGAAAGTCCCACGCGCCACATTTTAGAATAAGATCGCTCTAAGTCGTAATCCCAACGCCCAAAAATTTTATTATTCCTAGGCAAATTTACCGAGGCGTTTACGATGCCGTAGTTATCTTTCGTATAACGTTTAGGCTCCATGCTTAGCTTTTCATATTCGTAAGCGTGACTAAGTCCAAAGCTAAAGTCGTCGTTGGAGTAGTTGGCGTAGGTATAGACCTTATCAAAGCTTTTATATTTATGTGAGTAGGTAAAGCGGTTTCCGATATTTAGCCCATTTGCAAAATACGCATCGATGCGGTGTTCTAAATCGTCAAACTCATGATCGTCGAAGTCATATCGCTGCTTGACGCTATGGCGTAAGAATTTACGTCCGTCTTCATTATAAAAAAACTGCGTCATACTTAAAGCTGCATTTTCGTGGGTGTATTCGTCCTTTAGCTCGCTTAAGAAGTTATCCTCCCAATAAAGCGAGTCTTGCAAGTTACCCAGCCGCGAGCGATCTACTGCGCCGCGAGCAAGGTCGTATTTATACTGATGATACTTTAAAATTCTATCCTCTATATCGCCTTGCTGCCAGCTTGGAATTCTAAAATCCGCCCTCCAGCTCATAGTGTGATACAAGCTATCGTAAGCCCTGGCTACGTCGGTGTAGAGTGAAAGCTCGGTGTATTGATTAGCGTAGAAAGTGCTTTTATCCTCGCCAAGATCGCCGTTTGCGTAGTAAAATTTATCGTGCCAATCGATATTGGTCATATACACTCGCTCGGTAAAGGCGAAATTTAAATAATCCGCCAGTAGCGGCGTACTTATACTAATCGGTACGTCAAACTCATATTGGCGAGCAGTCGCGCCCTCCCATCTGGTGTAATTACGCGCTTTTGCATCAAGCGAATAGATCAAATTTGGCAGTCCCAAATCATTGCTAAATTTATGATATTGCAGCGTCGGAAGCTCTTGGACGGTATCTTCGTTGCGGAAGGTATTATCGGCGTTTAGCTTACTCGTATCGATGTAGTAGCGTCCGTAAGCGCCAAAATAGTGCTCGTCTGAGGTCAAATAATAATTCAGCCGTGAAGTTACGAGCGAATTATCCGCATCGTTGCCAAGACCTCCTTTTTCCTTCAGATCGTAGTATTCAAGGTCGTTTAGCTGGGTAAAATCGATCCATAAATTTTCGCGCAGATCACCATCTAGCAGATAGGTCGCAAGCTTGCTGCGATCGTATTGCACTTCAAAGCCGTGGTGACGCTCGTTTTTGTATTCGAGGCGTTTTTGCGCTCGCGAAAAGTTATCGAAAACTCCGCCTCTAATCTCGCCGTAAGAGTACGGCGATTCCGTAAATCGAAATGTCCCGTATACGCCAAAGCCCCTGCGCGTGCGCACCTGCGGATCGAGCTGAAAATCCCAGCTATCGTAAGGCGCAAAATAGATCGGTTGCTTGTAGTAAATCCCTTCCTTGCTGATGTAGCCGGCCTCGGGAGGCAGCAAGCCCGTGCGACGTGTACGGTCGGTCGGGAAGCCGAAATACGGCAGATAGAGCACCGGCACATCACCCACGTAAAATCTTGGATTGAAAAGATGGAGGAATTTGCTCTCTTTATTTAGCATGCCGCTGCTAAATTTAATGCGCCAATCGGGATCGGTGACATTGCAGCTAGATACGCTAGAGCCCTCCACGCGGTAATATTCGCTATCGCTGCAGCTAGCGTCGTTTTGCATCCAAAGCTCGGAGTCCTTGTCCATCATAAAATTTACGTTGGCTTCCTGCTTATCGTTTTTCAGATCGATTTTGACGTGCTGCGCGCGCGTAGTTTCGCTGCTGCCGCGCATCGCATTGACGTTACCAAAAAGCTCAATGATGCCGTTTTGCTCGTCGTATGTAGCGCGATCGGCGGTGATAAAGTAGTCCTGCGAATACACCGTTACGTTGCCGCTCGCCTCCGTCAAAAAGCCCTTTTTATCGACATTATCGGCTATGAGCTCGACATCTTGGACCTTTGCGCTCGCACTACTTGCTAAAAGAGCGCTAAAACTGAGCGCTAGAATTTTAAATTTTTTACTCTTTTTCAATCTCTACCACCAATGTTTTCGCCGCCATATCGTGCAGGCTCTGACGCGAGTTCGTAAAAAGCGCCACCAAAAATCCCATATAAAAGATCATCTCGCTTATCAACCTAACCGCCGCGCGGATCGCTGCCGTAGCGATATCCATAGAGCCGCCGCCAGCGCGGACGCAATAAATTTTAACCGCAAGCTTGCCTAGCGTCGCGCCGTATAGATAGACAAAAATCGCCTGATATAAAAATTTTATTATCGCGTAATGCAAAATGAATTTTGACGCGATCTTTTGTACCTCAAGATTGCTTCCGCTCTGCGCCGCTGCAACAAGCTCTGGCTCGTCGATAGCAAATAGCACGACCACAAAAAGCGTTACGTTCACCGCTTCGTCGATACTAAACGCAATTACGCGCTTGCTAAGCGGAGCGACGATCAAATTTTATCTCTTAAGGCTTGGTACGCGATATCGCGCCTATACTGCGCGCCGCTAAATTTTATATTTTCGCACAGCGCGTAAGCCGCGTCGCGCGCCTGCTTTAGGCTCTGCGCGACGCCCACGCTTACCAAAACGCGCCCGCCGCTAGCGCAAATTTGCCCCTCCCGCTCGCTCACGCCTGCGTAACAGATATGCGCGCCCGCAGGAATTTCGCCCGTTTTGATCGGCTCAGGCTGCGAAGAGCTGTAAGGGTAACGCTCACTAGCCATCACGACGCCCACCGCAAATCGCTCTTTTAAGCTTATGCTGCTTAGCTTGCCTACGGCGGCGTTGTATAAAATTTCGCTCAAATTTCCGTCAATTAGCGGCATCAAAACCTCGCACTCCGGATCGCCGAAGCGGACGTTGTACTCCAGCACGTAAGGCTCGCCGCCCACGATCATAAGCCCTACGAACAGCACGCCGCAAAAGGGCGCGCCCTGCTGCTTCATCCCTTTTAGCGTGGGTGCTACGATCTCGCTCTGCACTCTTTTTATCAGCGCGGTATCCGCTAGCGGGCTTGGCGCATAAGCTCCCATGCCGCCGGTGTTCGGGCCCAGATCGCCGTCAAACAATTTTTTGTGATCCTGCGCCACGGGCAGGCTTACGAAATTCTCCCCGTCGCAGATCGCAAAAAAGCTCAGCTCGAAGCCCTCTAAAAACTCCTCCACGACGACGCGCTTGCCGGCTTCGCCGAAGCTTTCGCCGCTTAACATATCCGCGGCGGCTTTTTTAGCTTCATCTTTGGAATTTGCGATGATGACGCCTTTGCCCGCGCACAGACCGTCCGCTTTGACTACGACGCGGCCGTCTAGGGTATCAATAAATTTTGAAATTTCGGATAGATCGTCGCTGCTTAGAAATTTTGCGGTTTTGATATGATTTCGCGCTAAAAAGTCCTTCATATAGGCTTTAGAGCCCTCAAGCTTCGCCGCAGCAGCGCTAGGACCGAATATCGCGAGACCTTGCGCTTTGAAAATATCCACGATACCTTTTGTAAGCGGCTCTTCGGCGCCCACGATAGTAAGAGTTACGTCGTTGTTTTTGGCAAAAAGCGCGAGTTCATTAAAATCTTTTAAATCTAAATTTTTACCGAGCGCCTTTGTAGCGCCGTTTCCCGGAGCAAAATACAGATTTAAAACGTTTTTATCCTCGCGAAGTCTTAGCCCGATCGCGTATTCTCTACCGCCGCCGCCGATTATTAGGATATTCAATGAAGCCTCCGTAACGTAAAAAACCCAAGTGAGCGTTGCGTAAAAAGAATCGGCTCAAACAAAGCCAATCTTGCAACTAGGAAAAATCTCTAGGTCGCAACCCGTAACTTTAAAAAAAGCTCGAGCCGAGCCGCGTCACACGGACCTCTCACGTCGTCGCTTATACAAATATGTTGAACCCTCATATAAAACGCTCTCGCTTCACCCAGGCTTGGGCAAAATTATAGTCTAAATTTGCTTAAACTATGGCAAAAGCGCCAGATCGACGCAGGATTTTATCGACATTCTTTCGCAGATTATCGGCTCGCAAAACTCGCTCAAAACGCTCGCCGTCGTCCTGCCGATACAGATCGCCCTGTAGCCCTCGTCCCAGCCGAAATTTGCGGTAAAGCCGCGAACGTTTTTGGGCGAGGTGAAAATCAGCGTGCTGCCTTGCGGCGGCTTTGCGGCGGCGGGAAGGCTAAGGATGGAATTTTCGTAGGCGATCATGCTTTGCAGCCGCACGCCGGCGCTAGATAGAATTTGCTCCAGCTTCGATACCGTCTCGCGCGCGCGCAGATACAGTGCGTCTCTGCCTTGCAAGAGCGGCGCGATCTCTGCGGCAAACTCATTTCCGTGCCCGTGTAGCGCCACAAAAATATCGCGAAATCCAAACTCGCGCGCAGCCGCAGCGCACGGCTCGCCGATAGCGTAAACGGGCGTATCTAAATCAGGCGAAATTTCATTAAATTTTATCGCCGCCACCGCATTTTTGGAGGTAAAAATTAGCGCGCCGATCTGCGCAGGCAGGCTAAATTTGAGAAATTTTATCTCACAGACCGCAAGCTGCCTCACCTGCGGATGATCAAATCTCGTATTGGACACCAGATATATCAAAACGCCCTCCATGTTTAAATTTGCTTCGATTAAATTCCGCTCTCGAAAAAATCCGATCCGCCGTCATTAATCTTTGAGTTTAAATTAATTCCGCTCCGCGCCGCCCTTGGCGCCGATTAAAACCCGCCCGCAAAGTCTGCTCGCGCTTTCTAGCTGCACTTGGGTAACCTAGCGGTGCCTCTTTTAAATTGTATTTCGCAGTCTGCGGCGGCACTTAATAACGCCGCCGCAAAGCTCAATCTGTGCGCGATAGACGTATTATATAGCTCGCCAGCCCCGCACAGCCCGTGTATGTGCCCACACAGATCGCCGAGCTCGCCGAATTTTAAAATTTAAAGCTGCGGCTACGAAATTTCAAAGCTACGAGCGCTAAATTTTAAAATTTCGCCGCTCTTAGTCCCTTAAATTTGGCCTTTCAGCCACCCGTTTAAAATTTCAATCTGCGCCGCCACGCTCTCATTTGCCGTGCCTCCTTGCGACTTGCGCGCCTGCTTAGAAGCGTTTAGATCAAGAAATTTAACCGCGCCGGCGTCCAAGCTCTCATCCACGCTGGCAAGCTGCTGTGCGTTTAGCTCGCTCAAATCCAGGCCCAAATTTTCCGCATACGCTACGGCCTTGCCCGTGATGAAGTGCGCCTGCCTAAACGGTACGTTTTTCTCCCGCACGAGATAGTCGGCTAGATCGGTTGCCGTGAGGTGTCCGCGCCTGGTCATCGCGAGCATATTTTGCTCGTTAAATTTAGCCGTTTTTAGCATATGTTTTAAAATTTCAAGGCTCGCAAGCGCGGTGGCGACGCTGTCAAAAACGCCCTCCTTATCCTCCTGCATGTCCTTGTTGTAGGCTAGCGGCAAGCCCTTCATCACCGTTAGCAGCGCGACGAGATTGCCGTTTACGCGCCCCGTTTTGCCGCGGATGAGTTCGGCGACGTCGGGGTTTTTCTTCTGCGGCATGATCGAGCTGCCCGTGCTGTACGCGTCGCTGATCGTGACGAATCCGAACTCCTGCGAGCTCCACAAGATTAGCTCCTCGCACAGGCGCGATGCATGCGTCATCAACACGCTTACGTTAAACAAAATCTCCAGCGCGAAATCGCGGTCGCTGACGCTATCCATCGCATTTGGCGTCACTCCCGCAAACCCTAGCTGCTGCGCGACGAGCTCGCGATTTATCGGGTGCGGCGTGCCCGCAAGCGCGGCGGAGCCCAGCGGACAGAGGTTATTTCGCTCGCGCGAGCTGGCAAAGCGCTCGCAGTCGCGGCGAAACATAAATGCGTAAGCGAGCAGATGATAGGCAAGGCTCACGGGCTGGGCGTGCTGGAGGTGCGTGTAGCCGGGCATCAGCGTGTCTGCGTGCTCGCTTGCGATATCTCGCAGAGCCTCTACTAGCTCGCGGATTTTCTCGGCAACCTGAGCGCCGCTTTTAAGCACGTAGAGGCGAAAATCAAGCGCGACCTGATCGTTTCTGCTGCGCGCCGTGTGCAGCCTACCGCCAAGATCGCTTCCGATGAGCTCGCTTAGGCGCTTTTCGACCGCCATGTGGATGTCCTCGTCGGCGGTTTTAAACTCAAATTTACCGCTTTTTATCTCTTCAAATACGGCGTCAAGCCCGGCGACGATCTTTTCGCTCTCGTCAGGCTTTAAAATCCCGCAGGCGCCGAGCATCCGAGCGTGCGCCTTGCTGCCTGCGATATCCTCCTGCCAAAGCGCCCTATCAAAGCCGATCGAGGCGTTAAACTCCTCCAAAAGCGCCGAACTCGCCTCGCTAAAGCGCCCCTCCCACATTTTTTTCACGCTCGCTCCTTCGTTTAAATTTTCGGTGATTTTATAAAATTTAAGCTAAAATAGCGCAAAATTTCGGCCTTTTGAGAGGAAAAACGATGATAGAGATGTTTTTATGCTCCTATTTTGCGGGCGCGGCGACGCTTTTTGAGGACTATGCGAGGCAAAATATCCGCGCTAAGGAGGTGCTTTTTATCCCGACCGCCGCAAACGTAGAGGAGTACCGAGACTACGTGGACGAGGCGAAAGATGCTTTTGCCAAAATGGGCTTTACGGTTCAAATTTTAGACGTTTCCAAAGCAAGCGAGGCCGAAGCGAAGGCAAAAATCGGCGCAGCGCAGGTGCTTTACGTAAGCGGCGGCAACACCTTTTATCTTTTGCGCGAGCTTAAAAAGAAGGATCTGGTAACCCTCATCGCAGATCGCGTCCGAAGCGGCGAGCTCATCTATGTGGGCGAGTCGGCGGGCGCGATGATCGCAGCTCCCAGCGTGGAGTACGCGAGCATGATGGACGATGCGGGCGACTACGGAGCGGCGGCGCAAACGGGGCTTGATCTGGTGAAATTTTACCCCGTGCCGCACTACGGCGAGGAGCCTTTCGTGCAAAGTGCGACCGAAATTTTAAAAGCTTACGGCGGCAAGTTAAATTTGGCGCCGATAAATAATGCCGAGGCGATCGCGGTGCACGGCGATAAATTTGAAATTTTAGGGCGGTAAATTTAAACGCACAGCGTTCTAAAAGCGCGTTAAATTTAGAAAAACGGCATCTAAAATTTTACGCGCCAAAGCCTGCGTAAAATTTTAAAATTTAAAAACAGCGTCTGAAAACGAGCCGAAAATGCGGCGACGGCAGGCTAAATTTAACCGCTGCAAGCGCTAAATTTAAAAGCAAAAGCGAGCAAATTTTATAAGCTTAAGGAGCGTTTATGGAGTATTTCAAACCGTTTTTCGTAAAGATCGCAGGGCGCGCCAGAGAGGGCGATCATACGAGCGCGCACGAGCAGATCATCGCGCCGCTGCTGCAAAACGCGCTCGCCGCCTACGTCTATAACGGGCGCAAAGATAGTATCGTAGGGGCTTTTGGTAGCGTGGAGCACCCGCTAAGCTTGAGCGAGTTTAGTTTTCTCGTGCGCGAGCGGGGTAAATTTCGCCTCGATCTAGCGCGCGAATGCGTAAACGGCGCCGAGATTTTTTGGAACGCTTGCAGTTTTAGGCGCGGCTCGGTCGTTGTTTTGCTTGAGGGCGAGTTTGATCTGGCGCCTATTTTGCGCCGCTGCGCCGAGATAAGTATAGACGAAACGCCAAACATGGGCAATACCCCATCGGCAACCAAGCTTGCCAAGCGCGCAATGAGCGAGGGGCGGATCGCCGTGCTTTTTAGCGCATCAAATGGGATAGAGTGGATGGATATCTACGCTCCCGAGGCGGTGCAGGATAAAATTTTAAAACTTGCGGATGAAAAAACGGGGATGAAATTTAAAAGCCGAGCTCTGCATTAAATCTCACGCTAAACAGGCATTATGTGCCCCTGTGCGCGCAGGCAAAAACAGAGGTCGCGAAAATAGGTCTCGCCTATCGCTCTCTTCTTCTTGCCAAAAGATAAAACAAAACGATCGCTGCCAAAACCACTGCGATTGCGGCGTAAATTTTACCCATGCCGCCGTAGCTTTTGGAGCTATCGCTTAAATACAGATTTATTATCGCGCCGTTGTCTGTCGAAATTTCAAGCTTCGCGCCCTTTGCGCCGTTTAACTTTACTCGCAGCATATTTGCTGCGGGGCTTGAAATCTCGGGCTTATCCATAAAAGAGTAGCTGGTTTTGTAGCTTTTCATCAAATCGTTGCAGTCTTTGGGGGCTACGAATATATCGTAAAACGCGCCGTTTTTCACGCTTAGATTTTCTCCGCCTTGCACGACGAAGTATCTAAATTTAGGTACTTGCGTGATAAACTCCCACCGTAGCGTCTTTTGCTTGCCGCCCTGCTCGTAATTAAACTCTGCGCCGTATTTGGCGTCGAATTTAAAAACATCTCTGCTGAAAAGCACGAACTGCCTATCGCTTAAAATGGCGTTAGGATCGGAGTTTTTGTCTAAAATTTTAACGTTTTGAAGCTCCCTGCCGCCTTCGTAAATTTTAAAACTCTTCATCGCTACGGGCGGCCCCTCGGCATTGAATTCCACACTTACGGGATTTGCGGTGATTTTGCACTCAGGCATGGGATCTGGAATTTCATTACTGAAAAACGCAAGCGCGGGCTCGTCGTTCGGGTAGTAGACGTAAGGGCGCGAGTTCAGCGCGGTGGCGCTTTTGAACTTATCCTCCCTCATCCGTAGCGTTTCGTTTTTGCACATCCCCAGTAGAAATTTGCCGCTTCCTTCGTCGTTTAAATTCCGCGAGCAAAAGGCGTTGAGGCGCGAATTCCCCATCTCAAAAACGTAGCTACTTTTTTTGCCGTGCTCAAAATAGCCGATGCCGATCTCATCCGAAGCAAAATCCAAAAATGCAAATCTATGGTAAATCGCGCTTAAAAGCCCGTCGATCGCACTTTTTAGATCGCTTGAATTATAGGATAAATTTTCCCTCACGACGGCACTATAGCCTGCGTAAAAAGCACGCTTTGACGGATTTTCACCCGTAGAATTCGGTCTGCCCGGAGTCTCGTCGTGCGACATCGCCTCGTTTGCGACGACATATTTTGCGTGATTAAGCGCGGAGATATTTAAAATTTCATTCTGCGCAAAGTAGTTTAGCCCCGATTTTGCGCGCACATTGTTAATGTAGCTTAGCGGATCGTCGTAAAAGGAAAAGCCGCTCATCGCAACGAGCGGCTGTTTTAAATTTGAGGGGGTGTTTTCGCATGCGGCAAAAAGCGCGCAGATCGCCCCAAGACCCAGGAGCCTAAGCCGTAGGGCCCGCTTTGGCAAACTCGACCCCCTCTTTTACGTCCTCGTAGCGTTTGAAATTCTCTTCAAACATCTTTGCAAGCTTATCGCGCGTGATCTTATATTCCGCCGGGTGCGTCCATGTATTGATCGGATTTAGCAGCTTCGTCTCGACGCCCGCGAGCTCTTTTGGGATCGCGAGGTTAAATTTCTCGAAATTTTCAAATTCGCACTTTTTGATACTGCCGTCCAGTATCGCGTTTATGCACGCGCGCGTGGCTTTGATACTCATTCGCTTGCCCACGCCGTATGCGCCGCCGCTCCAGCCTGTGTTTACGAGATAGACGCTGACACCATGTTTGTCGATCTTTTCGCCCAGCAGCTTAGCATAAACGGTCGGATGCAGCGGCATAAACGGCTCGCCAAAGCACGCGCTAAATGTCGCCACGGGCTCGGTGATACCGCGCTCGGTGCCTGCGACTTTGGCCGTGTAGCCGCTTAGGAAATAATACATCGCCTGCTCTTTGGTTAGCTTTGCGACCGGCGGCAAAACGCCGAATGCGTCGGCGGTTAGGAAGATGATGTTTTTGGGATGGCCGCCCGCGGAGCTCGGCTCGTAATTTTTGATATGATAGATCGGATAGCTGACGCGGGTGTTTTCGGTCTTGCTGCCGTCTTTGTAGTCCACGACGCCCGCCTCGTCCGCGACCACGTTTTCAAGCAGAGCGTCGCGTTTGATCGCGGCGTAAATTTCAGGTTCGCTGCTCGGGTCTAAATTTATGCACTTCGCGTAGCAGCCGCCCTCGAAGTTAAATATCCCCTCATCGTCCCAGCCGTGCTCATCATCGCCTATCAGCTTGCGATTAGGATCTGTAGAGAGCGTCGTTTTACCCGTGCCGCTTAGACCGAAAAATAGCGCCGTGTCGCCCTGCTTGCCCACATTTGCCGAGCAGTGCATCGACATCTTGCCCGCAAGCGGCAGCCAGTAGTTCATCATCGAAAAAATTCCCTTTTTCATCTCGCCGCCGTACCACGTGCCTCCGATAACAGCGACGTTTTCCTCGACGTTAAAGATAACGAAAACGTCGGAGTGCAGCCCGTCGCTCGCGCAATCTTCGTTTTTGCATTTGCACGCGTTATAGACGACGAAATCGGGGCTAAATTTAGCTAGCTCGGCCTCGTTTGGGCGGATGAACATATTTTTTACGAAATGCGCCTGCCACGCGACTTCGGTTACGAAACGAACCGATTTTTTGCTCTTTTCGCTCGCGCCGCAAAATGCGTCTTGGATAAATATTTCCTTGCCGCTTAGCTGGGCTTTTGCCTTAGCTAAAAGCTTATCGAAAAGCTCTTTTGAGATAGGCTGATTTACCTTACCCCAGGCGATGTATTTTTGGCTCGGGTCTTGTTTTACGAAGTACTTATCTTTTGGGCTGCGACCCGTAAAGATGCCAGTATCGACCATAAAGGTGCCGTTGCTTGATACGCGCCCCTCGCCTCTTGCCTTTTCAAGCTCAAAAAGCTCGTCGTAGCTTAGGTTGTGGTTGATTTTTTTGATATCTTTAAGACCTAGTTTATCCAGATCGTTCGGAGTTGTCATTTTGCGTCCTTTTTAAATTAAATTTTGATAAAAGATTGCGCTATTATAGCTTAAAATTTAGGTAAGCTCGCTTAAGCGCCGAGGATGATCGCCATGAAATTTAGGCGGGAGCGCCCGCCTAAATTTTAGAGCTTATCTTAAAATCGCGAGCACCTGATCGGCATCGACCGTATCGCCTTGAGCGACTAAAATTTTATCGATTACGCCATCACGCGGGCTTTCGATATTTATCTCCATCTTCATCGCTTCAAGAACGATGACATTCTGCCCCGCCTTAACAGCGTCGCCTTCCTTTATTAAAATTTTAAATACGTTGCTAGGAAGCGTCGCTTTTACTTCGTTGCCGTCCGCGCCGCTTGCCTTGCTTTCAGGAGCGGTTTGCACTTGCGGCTTTGCGGGCGCTGAGGTATCGAAGCTAACGTCGTATCGATCGCCGTTTACGAGCACGTTTTGCCCGGCGAATTCTACGCTGTAAATTTTGCCGTTAATTTTAACGTCAAATTTGCCGTTTTTAGAAATACTGCTTTGATGGCTTGCGGCGGGTGCTACGTCCTCTTTTTTGCGACTCATCACCCTGCCCTCGCCTTTTAAAAACGCGATGCCCTTTTCTTTGCACGCAAGCGCGATAAATATGTTCTCCTCGCTAGGCTCGATGCCCTGCTCGCGTAGAATCTTCTGCGCATACGCGACGCTCTTGCTCTCGTCGGCATCGGCAATATCTACGGCATGCTTGGTCGTAGGCTCTAAGCCTAGCTGCTCTGCCGCCATCTTAATCACGCCCTCGTCGGGTTTAACGGGCGTTTTGCCGAAATAACCTAGCACCATCTTGCCGTAGCCCTCGGCGATCTTTTTCCACGGGCCGAACATTACGTTGTTAAACGCCTGCTGGAAATAAAACTGACTAACCGGCGTTACGCTCGTGCCAAAACCGCCCTTTTCGACGACCTCGCGCATAGCCTTGATGACAGCTGGGAATTTGTCTAAAATTTTATTATCACGCATCATCTGGGTGTTTGCGGTAAGCGCGCCTCCGGGCATTGGGCTAAACGGAATGAGTGGGCTTACCTGCGTAGCCTCGGGCGGCATGAAGTAATCCTTCAAGCACTCGCCCAAAACCTCTTCGTATTTTAAAATTTTCTCTGCATCCAAGCCCAGGTCGAAATTCTGCCCCTTCGTCGCGTGCAGCAGCGTAAGGATGTCCGGCTGGCTCGTGCCACCGCTTACAGGATGCGCGGCAAGATCGATGCCGTCTACGCCCGCAACGAGCGCAGCCTGGTAGCATGCGACGCTAACGCCCGCCGTCTCGTGAGTGTGCAGACGGATATGCACTCCGTCGCCTAAAATTTTACGCGCGCGCTTGATCGTCTCATAGACCTTCTGCGGGCTGCTCGTGCCGCTTGCGTCCTTGAAGCAGACGCTGTCGAACGGGATCTGCGCGTCTAAAATTTGACGCAGAATTCTCTCATAAAACGCCGCATCGTGCGCGCCGCTACATCCAGGCGGCAGATCCATCATCGTAACCACGACTTCGTGTTTAAGACCGTGGCGATGTATGCACTCGCCGCTAAATTTTAAATTTTCCACGTCGTTTAGCGCGTCGAAATTTCTAATCGTAGTCGTGCCGTGCTTGGCAAAAAGCTTGGCGTGCAGATCGATGATCTCGCGGCTACCGGTATCGAGCGTGACGGTATTGACGCCGCGGCTAAGGGTCTGCAGGTTCGCCCCCTCGCCCACGATGCTTCTAAATTTATCCATCATCTCAAAGGCGTCTTCGTTTAGGTAAAAATACAGGCTCTGAAACCGCGCGCCGCCGCCGAACTCGAAGTGCGTGATGCCCGCGTCTTTGGCCGCGCTAACGGCAGGCAAAAAGTCCGCCATCGCCACGCGCGCGCCAAAAACCGACTGAAACCCGTCGCGGAAGGTCGTATCCATAACGTCGATAAGCTTTTTAGCCATTTTTAGCTCCTAGATTAAATTTAGCGTGAATTTTAATATTTCTAGCCTAAAAAAGCTTTTAAACCAAAAACCCCCGGAAAGATTGCGAGTGTTAATAGCACTAGAATTTGCAATAAGATAAAAGGTAGCACGCCCTTATAAATGTCCGTGGTATGGATTTGCGGCGGCGTCACGCCTTTTAAAAAAAATATCGAAAATCCAAACGGCGGTGTCATAAACGACGTTTGCAAATTTACAGCGATTAAGATCGCAAACCACACGGGATTGATATGCAAAGACTCTACTATCGGCAAAAGTATCGGCAAAATGATATATGAAATTTCGACATAATCGAGAAAAAATCCAAGCACTATGATAACTACCATCGTAAGCGCGATAAATCCCCATGCTTGACCGGGCAGATTTTCCATAAAATTTTTTACGACCTCATCTCCGCCCGTGTAAGAAAAAATCATCGAAAATGCCGTGGCGCCCATCAAAATCATAAAAACCATGCCCGAAATTTTAGCGGTATTTTTTAGCGCGTCATAGATCAGCCTAAACGAAAACGTGCGGTATAAAACAGCTAGCGCTATCGCACCCAAGCAGCCTACCGACGAGCTCTCCGTAGGCGTAGCGATGCCCGCAAAAATAGATCCTAAGACGAGCAAAATCAGCACGAGCACCGGCACGACGTTTTTAAGCGCGATAAAAATTTGCTTTGATTTGCTAAGCCCCTCTAGCGGCGGAACAGGCGGCGCATAATCTTTGCAAATATATGAAATAATCGCAATATAAATCACGTAAAAACCCACTAGCACGAGCCCAGGAATAACTGCTGCAGAGAAAAGATCACCTACCGAAACCGAAAGTATATCGCCTAAAATAATTAACACGATCGAGGGCGGGATAATCTGCCCAAGCGTGCCCGCAGCAGCGATAGTGCCAGTAGCCAGTGGCTTATCATAGCCGTATTTCATCATCACGGGCAAACTGATAACGCCCATAGCGATGACAGTCGCGCCCACGATGCCCGTCGTAGCCGCAAGTAACGCACCTACCAAAACGGTGCTGATCGCCACGCCGCCTCGTACGCCGCCGAATAAAAATGCCATTGACTCTAATAAACGCTCCGCAAGGCGAGTCTTTTGCAAAATCATACCCATCAAAATAAAAAGCGGCACCGAAATTAGCAGCTGATTTTCCATAATCGAGTAAATTCTATTAGGCATCAGTGAAAAAAACTGCCTACTCATATCCTCGAAAGCTTCGGTTAAAATTTCAAAGCCCTGCGCGTAATCCCACGCCTCACTAAGTCCGTAGATAAAGCCAAAAATAACCGCTACAGCACCAAATGTAAACGCAACGGGAAAACCCAGTAAAAGCATAAAAAGCGCTGCCGCAAACATCACTATGCCTATCATAGCTCGCCACCTTTTATCTCGCCTTGGTAAAATTCTGACCAAGCGCGAAAAGTGTGAAATTTATAGAATTTTAAATTTAAGCTCATTTTGCCCTCACACACTTTGTGCGCCCGAAGAATTCCCACTAAGAAATTCCGAGCCCTTGTTTTCCCTAACATCAAGCAGGGCGTTAATATTTTTAATCAAAAATCCAAATGCGTAGATAAATAAAAACGCGTAGCTAAGCGTGATTGCGGACTTGATGATCCAAAGATGCTGCATACCGCCGGGATTGGCACTGGCCTCATGGCTCGTATAAGCCTCGCTCACATAATCGATCGAAAAAAACGCCACGAGCGCCACGAAAGGCAAAATGAAGAATATCGTACCTAAGATATTTATGAGCGCTTTTGCAGTGGGGCTAAATTTTTCGTAAAAAATATCCACGCGAACGTGGGCATTTTCTTTAAGCGCGTAGATCACACCGAATAAAAACATCGCCGAATATAGCCACCACGTAAGTTCTTGCATAGCGACGGAATTTGCGGCTGGAAAAAGATAACGCGCCACAACATTGTAAAAAACGACTATAACTAAAAGCGCCAAAAATACGATACTCAATACGCCTAAGATATTTGCGAACGCATCAAAAGCTCTTTCTAATTTGCGTAAAAAATTCCTCAAAATTTTACCCTTTACTTGATATTTTTGCTATAAAAGCTAGGATTTTAGCAAAAATATCTGCAATTTATTATAAAATTATGCGCGGAAAGGATTTTTATGGTTTTAAAATTTCAAAACAGATACTCTAAAAAATTTCTCGCTTTTTGCGCTATCTGGGCGCTTTTTTGGCTAGCATTTTCATATTTTTTCTTGCAAAAATTCCTTTTTATCTATCCGGAAAGCTTTAGCATTCACGTGAGATTCGCACTTTGCGCCATAGCGCTAGGAGCGGCGATTTTAGCTGTTTGCGGCAAGGGTGTTTACGGCGCTATCTGCGGATATGCGGTGTGGTTCTACGGTGCGGCGCTGGGCTTCGTATCGTCATTAAATTTAGCTAAAATTCACACGGTACTGCGAGGGAGCGGAGATATGAGCGGGATGAGCGGCTGTGGTGGAGCGGTGAGATTTTTAAATTTTGATATAAGCGCAGTGCCGATTTTTAAGCCATTTAACAGCTGCGCATTCGACGTACCAGCAGTGCCGACTGATACAATGCTAGAGGGGCTGCAAGCTAAGCTAACGGCACTTTATAGCGGAGGTTGGTATCTGTTTCCAGCAAGCAAAAGCGTGGATCTGGCGCAATTTTGGAGCTTTATCTTTATATTTTTCGCAATGATTTGGATGATTGGAATTTTACTTGGATTTTTGAATAAAAAGGCGCAGAGATAGTCCCTGCGCCAAAGAAGCTCTATTGAATAATCAATAAAGCGTCGGATGAGTAGACAGCATTTATATTCTTTAACCCCGGCATCTCCCACACGTGAGCACATAGACCATCTGTACTCTTTTTAAGAGTAACCTTATTTTTGCTATCAACAGTGTATGTAGCACAAACCTTATTTTTTGCGGTTATAGGATTTTTAACATTTGTCATGTTGTTAAAACCTGTCGTGCTATTATCATACTCGCCTTGCGAAGTATAATAAGCCATTAGATCAGTCAGTGATGTAGATACATTCTGTGCTGCTCTAACGACCTCTGCATCGTCGCGCGTAGCTGCTAGTTTTGGGATGGCAATTGCCGCCAAAACACCTAAAATCACGATCACGAAAATTAATTCGATCATAGTAAAGCCCTTCATGTTTTTATCCTTTGATAAAAAATTTTTGGACTTATATTATAAGACGTTTACTATAAATTTAGCTTAAAAATTCTTCGCAAACTCCAACATTTTAGGCAATAATTTTACCGCACTCGCGCCGACCGCCAAATAGTGGTTATTTATCAGGCTTTTTCCGTTATAAAGCGGCGCCTTCATCGTCTTTAGATCCACTACCGCTCCGCCGCTTTGATGCAGCAAAAAATCTCCCGCGGCGATGTCCCAAAGCGAGCAGTCGCTAAATCTCGCATACGCGCTCGCGCCCCCCTCGGCTAAGATGCAAAATTTTATCGCAGAGCCTTTGCATATTAGTTGCATTCCAAATTTCTGCGCAAATTGCACGTATTTTGCGGATCTACTATAGTGCCCTTGCATGAAGATTCGCGGCGCACTAGTGGGGCGAGCGAGCAGTACGCCGTTTTTATAAACTCCGCCGCCGTTTGAGCTATATATGTCGCCGCTTACGGGCACGCCAATTACCGCTAAAATCGGGCGCCCATGCTCGATCAGCGCGATGCAGACGCAAAACTCGCCGTTGCGCGCGATAAACTCCTTCGTGCCGTCCAGCGGATCTATGAGCCAAAATCTCTCCTCGCTCATGCGCCGCTTGCTATCCAGCACGCGCTCTTCCGAGCAGATCGCGATGCCGCTAGGCTCCAGGGTGCTCATTATTACATCATTTGCCGCGAGATCCGCATTCGTAAGCGGTGATCTGTCCGCTTTGACAAAGATATCAAATTTATCGTAGTTTTGCATTATTGCGGCGTTTGCCTTTTTTGCGGCATCCTCGGCAAGCGCCAAAAGCTCATCCAAACCCACTTTCGCTCCTTAAATTTAACGGTGATTCTATCAAATTTAAAATTCCAAACGTCTAAATTTATGCAAGCAAAAACAGCCGAAATTCCAAAACCCTTTAGAATTTTAATATTCTTTTTTATATAATTGCTAAAATTTTTTAAAGGACCAACATGACCCCAGTCGTATTAGATAGCGTTAAACACGCGGATTTACAGTATCACGCGGATGCATTCCCTACCGCGCCTTTCGTGCCGGTGATCGCACCGGAGATCCCGTTTTGCGCGGACAACCTCGTTATCGTATTTACCATCGAAAAAGAGCCCAAAATGGTGGCGCTGCTAGGGCGCACCAAAAACGTTCTAATCGATAAGGATTATAAAGGAACGGTACCCTCCTCGGTGCAGAATTATCCGTTTTTCCTAGCCCAGATCGGCGAGCAGACCGCGATCTGCTTCGATAAGGACGCGCAGCAGATCAAAGGCGACGGCGAGGCACTTTTTAAAGACGGTAAGCCGACGCCGTTTTTACAAAATCTAAAAGAGGTGATGAAAAATTACGCCGATTTGGATATGCGCACGCGCGTTGCCGCGGCGGAATTTCAAAAGGCGGGGATTTTAGAAGCCAAGGAGCTCGGCATCAACTCTAGCGGCAAGGAATCGTCTCTGCTGAACGGCTTTTCGGTCGTAAATCGCGAGAAGCTTTTGAAGTTAAGCGATAAAAAGCTTGCGGATTTCGCGCGCCGCGGATATCTAGAGCTAGCGTATTTCCACCTAAAAAGCCTTGCAAATTTTCAGCGCCTAGGCGATAAGATCATGCAGCTCGACCCGCCGAGCACGCCGAAAGAAGTGAAAAAATAGACATTTTGCTTCTTGAATAGCTCGAAATTCTTAAAAATTTTATGATTTGACGTCGCGGAATTTAATTCCTAAAAGCGCCATTGCGCGAAATTGTCGCAAGTATTTTACGGCGTGAGTTATTTTTATAAATACCAATTAAGCTTATCTAGTAGCATAAGCTTTAGAGCTTAAATGACTTTATTCGCAGCTAAGACTAAACATACTGCGAGCTTGATCGTATAATTTTGCCATAAAATTTTATGGCAAAATTTATCACCCTGCCCACGCAGGATTTTATACATAAAATTTCAAGCCCAAATTTTTGCATAAAATTCTATTAAATTCTTAATTTCTTTAAAGTAGATAAATTTATAAAATTTAAAATATGCATCACAAAAAATATTTTATACATCAAAAAAATGAAATTTTGCAAGTTTACCTAAAAATTTTATGAATAGTAGAATTTAAATAAACCCCTATAAAAATTACATGCCTCAAAACACAGGCAAGCAAAATCAAGACCGAATTCTAAAAGCAAATTAAGCCCGCAACGTATTTTTTAACTCCGTCATTACAATGAATCGAATTTTACGCGGGAATCAAACGCACGAATTAAATTCTGCACGAAATTTTATTCAACCAAGAATTCCTTCTTATCGATCGTGCCATGATAAAAAATCCCGAGCGTATCATCAAAGGTCTTATCCAAAAATCCATCTTTTTTTAGTCCTGCTAAAGATGTATTGATTAGCTCTAGCAGCGCATTATTGCCCTTCTGCACGGCGATTGCGTTGTAAGTTTGCTTACCTAGACCATCCAAAGCAACCTGCGTTTTATTATCGATGATTGCGTATGCGTGCAGGATTAGGTTATCATCGACATGCACGGCATTTTTCGCCCTTTTGAAAGCGCGGTAGCATTTAGCCGAGCTGGCGCAGAAATTCAAATTCTTTCTGAAGCCTGCTTTTCGTAAGAAATTGTGAATAGGAGAGTGTTTGATGACGAAAATCCTCTTTTTGCGGAGTTGATCGAAGCTCGTGATATTTTCGTCTTTTTTGGCTAGCACACCTACCTGCACCTTAAAATAAGGCTCCGAAAAATCTACTTTTTTCGCTCGCGTGGGCGTAGGAGTAAAGGTCGCAATCACCATATCCGCTTCATTGCGCTGTAAAGCGCTAATGCGTCTTGAAGCCGTGATCGGGATAAATTTTACCTTGCCGGGATTATCGCCGAAAATCTCCTTACCGAGCTTTTCGCCAAGAGCAATCTCAAATCCCCTGTATTTGCCGTCTACGAGCGCACTAAACGGCGGCTGATCGTTATATACACCTATGCGAACGAGCCTATCTTTTTTGATCTGATCCAAAGAATTTGCAGATAGAAAACCAAGTAGCAGAGCTGCCAAAACAAATACTTTCATTTGCTCCCCTTTTAGTTGAAATAAGGCGCAATTATAATAAAAAGAAATTATAGCCAGCTAAAATTATGCGATTTATGGCGCATTTTCATCGAAATTTATGAAAAGACGAAATTTGCGAAGAAAATTATATGCCCAATTTACAAACGAAATCTCATAAAAAACTTACACGAGCGAAAAAAGCTTTTAATCAAATTTATAAACAAGATTTTACAGATGAATTTCACGCTAGAAAAACCTTAGCGAAATTTGCGATATTTTTAAAAGCAAGCGCCGAGATTCTATGCAGATTCAGCGCTTAGCTATGGATTTAGCCAATGAGCGGAATTTATTTCCGCTATCTCGGAAAGCTCAAGCTCTTAAAATTTCGTCAAGACCAAGCCAAGATGAAACATAGCGGCCGATAAGTTTAGATCGGCATTACGCGGATGTTTGGGCTAAGGTTTTCTTGCAAGACGTTTTCTATCGCATACAGCGTACCGCTCGCACCGCTGGCGCAGCCGCTACAAGCGCCTAAGTAGCGGATGTAGATATCGGTTTTGCCGTCGTCTGCGGGCCTGATGTCGATGACATCGAGATTGCCGCCGTCCATCTGAAGCATCGGGCGGATATCCTCGTCAAGCACTCCTTCGACCGCTTTAAATTTACCGATCAAATTTAACTGCTCAAAGCTCATCTCCGCTCCCGCTTTCACGTTATTAGCGGCACTCGCATCGGCTTGAGCTTGAAGCCTCTCTCGCTCCATCTCCTCTCTGGTTTGCTTTAAAATATCGACCAGATAGTAGTCCTTCTCCTCGTGTCCGCCCGGGCGCACACAGGATTTACAAAACGCGCCCGCTTTTGTGTATTGCGTGATCTCCTCGACCGTGTGAAGGTCGTTTAGGCGGATCACCTCTTTGATCGTGCCGAGGCTCACGCGCGCGCAGTCGCACACGATGATCTCATCCTCGAAATGCGCGGGATCGACCCCCTTATAGTTCGCAGCGGCCTGCTTGATGACATCGTATGCCATTACCGAGCAGTGCATCTTTTGCGGTGGCACGGCGGGCTCATCGGGATTGTCGCGCATAGCGTGCTCTACGTCTAAATTTGTAATCTTCACCGCTTGATCGACGGTCTTTCCGATACAAAGCTCAGCCATCGTATCCGAACTCGCAATCGCCGTGCCGCAGCCGAAGCTTTTAAATTTAGCGTCTAAAATTCTATCGGTTTTAGGATCGATCAACCAATACAGCCGCACCGCATCGCCGCAACTCTCGGCGCCGAAGTCCGCGACCACTAGCTTACCACCTCTAGCCTTCGCTTCCTCCTCGGTGATCTCGCCCATATAGCGAGGATTATTCATGCGGTCTTGCACTTTTTGCGAGTATTGCTCCCAGATCGAGCCGTTTATTAAACTGTTTTTTGCCATTTTTTATCCTTTATTTTTCTCATAACCTTGCGGCGCGTAAGCAAACGTGCTTGAAATGCCGCGCAAACGGGCGATAGCCTTACCAATATGTTCGATCGCATAATCGATCTCCGCCTCCGTCGTAAAGCGCGACAGCGAAAGCCTTAACGCCGTATGCGCCAGCTCCTTATCCGCGCCGATCGCCTCCATTATCGGGTTATTCTCGAGCGCCTCGCTCGCACACGCAGAGCCTGTAGAAGCGGCGATACCAGCTTTATTTAGATCCCACAGCATCGCCTCTCCTTCGACGCCTTGGATCGAGGCGAGGATGGTGTTTGGCACGCGAATGCTACGGTCGCCCACGACGCTGACGTTTGGAATTTGCAAAAGCGCATCCTCCAGCTTATCGCGCAGCCTGCTTACTTGAGTGCGCTCAAAATCCATAAATTTATTCGCTAGCTCCAAAGCTTTGCCGAGCCCCACTATTCCCGCGACATTTAGCGTGCCGCTGCGGCGTCCGCCCATGTGCTCGCCGCCGTGAAGCAGGCTTGTAAGCGGCTTGCTATCTTTGATATAAAGCGCGCCGACGCCCTTTGGAGCGTGAAATTTATGCCCGGAAAGGCTTAAAAAATCCACGTCGGCATCGCGCACGTTTACCTTTATCTTGCCTACGGCCTGCACCGCGTCGGCGTGATATAGCGCACCGCGTTCGTGTGCGATACGCGCGATCTGTTTAACGGGGAAGATCGTGCCGGTTTCGTTATTTGCCCACATCACGCTAACAAGCGCGGTCTTGTCGTTAATTTTTTCGGCAAGCTCGTCAAGATCGATCTGCCCGTTTTTATCGACGCCGAGGCGGGTGATCTTTACGCCGCAAATTTTTTCTAAAAAAGCACAGGTCGCGCTGATTGCGGGGTGCTCGACGGAGCTTATAACGATATTGTCCTTCTCGCCGGTTAGAATTTTATCGTAGTAAATTCCTTTTAAAACCCAGTTATTGCTCTCGGTCGCACAGCTTGTGATGACGATGTCGTCCGCATCCGCAGCGCCAAGCCCCGCATAGAGCCTATCCATTGCGGCTCTTAGCGCGGGGTGAGTCTCGCTGCCGAAGCTGTGAAGGGAATTTGGATTGCCGTATTTATCACAAAAAAACGGCTTCATCTCCTCAAAAACTTCGGGATCGACCATCGTAGTGGCGTTATTATCTAAATAAACGCGCTGCATAAAATTCCTTTCTAAAATTTGTCTGAAATTTAATCAGACAATTTCGCTCTTTTATCAATTTCGCACGATAATATAACATAATTGCTAAATTTTTCTTTAACGCTTGTCGTTTTAAAAACCAAAAGTTTTCGGAGAATTTATTAGATCAAAAAATTCCTTGCGCGTGTCGTTTCGGCTGATAAAAAGCCCTCGCAGTGCCGACGTAGTCGTGGTCGAGTTGATCTTTTGCACGCCGCGCATCTCCATACACATGTGCCGCGCCTGCAGCACCACGCCCACACCGAGCGGATGGATCACCTCCTGGATAGCGCTTGCGATCTGCTCGGTAAGCTGCTCTTGGATCTGCAGCCTGCGCGCGAAAATATTTACCATACGCGGAATTTTGCTAAGCCCCACGACCTTTTTATTCGGGATATACGCGACGTGCGCGCGCCCTATAATCGGCAGCAGATGGTGCTCGCAGAGACTATAAAATTCTATATCTTTTATCAAAACCATCTCATTGTTGCTGCTCTCAAACAGCGCGTCGTTTAAAATTTCTTTTGGATCCAGCTCGTAGCCGCTAGTTAGAAACTCATAAGCTTTAGCTACGCGCTCGGGCGTTTTTACGAGCCCGCCTCGCTTCGGATCCTCGCCTAAAATTTCAAGCATCTGCGACACGCAGTTTTCAAATTTAGCTCGGCTTTTTTCGTCCATTTTTAGCAATTCCTTAAAGATCGATGCGCGATATTACTCAAAAACCCCTTTTATAACGCTGATAAATTTTAAAATTTCGCGCGAAATTTTATCAATCTCATTATGTTAATGATAATATATTTAAATTTAAGAAATTTTTGTTTAAAATCCGCCGTTTCGATAAGCTTTATCTACAAGGAGTTCGGTAATGAAATTTAAGATGAGTTTTGGTGCGGCTTTGGCGCTTTTTTCCTTTGCTTGCGCCGAACAAAACGCCGCGGCAAGCTCCGCCTCGGGCGAAAACCTAGGTGATATCGAGGTCGTAGAATGGGCGAATAACGACGACGGCTACCGCGCCGTACGCAGCGAGATCGGCAAGACGACCAAGAGAATTTTAGAAATTCCGCAAACCGTAAATGTCGTAACGCAGCAGCATCTAAAGGACAAAAAGCCAGAGACCCTAGCCGAATCGCTGCAAAACGTAAGCGGCATAAGCTATGCAAATACGACGGGAAATATTTTTGATGCGATCATTAAGCGCGGCTTCGGCGAGGGTCGCGACGGCTCGATTATGCGCAACGGCGTGCCGGGCGCCGTGATGCACAACTACAATAAAACTATTCAATCCGTCGAGGTTCTAAAAGGACCCGCGAGCATGCTCTACGGCGCGCAGCAACCGGGCGGCGTCATAAACATGGTAACCAAAAAGCCGCAGTATGAGTTTATAAATGAGCTTTGGGGCGGGCTGGGCAATCGCAACTATTGGGACGCGGGATTTGATACTACAGGACCGATCGCAGATAGCGGCTTTGCGTATAGATTTATATTCGATTACTACGCGAAGGATTATTGGCGAAGCTTCGGCGGTATAAAAAACACGCTCTTTGCGCCGTCGCTTGCGTATCAAGGAGACGATTATTCGATAAGCTTAGGCTACACCCATAGCCGCTCTACCGATCCGGTGGATCGCGGCGCGTTTTTGGTGCCTAGTACGGGTAAAATTTACGGCAGCGGCAAAGTCCGCTTCGACGAGCCGGTAAATAAACTACAAAGCAAGCTCGATACGGTTGATTTCGGCTTTGAGAAGGAATTTAACGAGGATTGGATATTAAAAGGCGCCTACGCTTTCTCGCGCAGCAAGCACGAATACGGCTACGTCCGTCCGAACAATCCATTTACGCCCCAAGGCCTTACCGGCACGACGCGATCGTATAACTACTACGATAATTTCATACACCGCACGCACGCAGCAAGCATCACGCTAAACGGCAAATTTGAAACGGGTCCGCTTAAGCACGACGTCCTTTTCGGCACGGATTACAAAAACTACTACAGATACCGCCCGGGCGCGCTAAAAGGCTCCGCAGGACGCATCAATATGCTTACCGGACAGGCCGCTTCGGGCGCCGTCCTAACGAACGATAGAGAGCCAAAAATACAATATCAAAAGCTAAGAACGATCGGTCTTTACACGCAAGATAATATAAATTTAACCGACGAGCTGATACTTTCTTTGGGCGTGCGTAGGGAATTTTACGATCAAGTAGCCAAACAAAGCTGGCAAGGACCGAACAACACCGATCAGAAAAAGGCCGCTACGACCTATCAGGGCGGGCTTTTGTACCTGTTAAGCCCGCAGTGGTCGGTATATACTAACTACGCGCAAAGCTTCACGCCGCAGATGTCCATAGGCGAGGCGATAGGCGGCGATCTAAAGCCGGAGGAAGGCAAATCCGTGGAGCTCGGCACTAAATTTCAAAACGATCGCGTCACTGCGGGCGCGGCGGTGTTTAATATCGATAAAAGAAACATCCTACGAACGGTAAATAATATAAGCGAGACGATCGGCAAGGCTCGCTCGCGAGGATTTGAGCTCGATATAAACGGGCGCGTAACGCAGGGGCTTAGCATGTCGGCGAGCTACGCATACACCAAAACGAGGGTACGCGAGGACGACGGCGCTTTTGCGGTGCTAATCGGCAAACCGCTGGAAGCGACGCCGAAGCACCAAGCAAGCCTATTTGCCAACTACGATTTTGCGCATCTAGGCGCAAAGGGGCTTAGGCTTGGCGGCGGCGCGCGATACTTCGGCTCGTGGTACACCTACTATATGCGCACGAACCTACCGAGCGTGCCCTCAGGAACGGCATTTAAGCTGCCTCACGCCGTAGTTTATGACGCCTTCGTGAGTTACGATACTAAAATTTCGGGCTATGATACGAATTTTTCGTTCAACGTCAAAAATTTGACCGACAAAAAATACTATACCTCATCCTCAACCGGCACGACTACGAGCGTGATACCTATTCAGATGGGCTACGCGCGGCAGTTTATGTTTAACGTATCGGTAAAATTTTAGCCTCAGCCCGCTTTAAATTTCAAGGCGGGCTCTTAAAAATTTTAAAATTTAAAAGCTGCGAGCCGCTTAGGCTCGGCAAATTTTAGGAATTTATACTTTAAATAAGAAATTTTTTGATATATTACGAGCTATTTTTAAATTTTCTAAAGGAATTTTATGGAAGTAAAAGCAAAAATGAAAGACGCCGCAAATGCGGTAGCTGCGAGCAAGATCGAAGCAAAGCAGATCACAGCAAAAGTAGAAGAGCTAGCCAAAAAGGCCTCCAAGCAGCTAAGAATCGACGGATTTAGACAGGGCAAAGTGCCTACCGCGGTGGTTTTGAAGCGATACGGCAAGCAGCTTGAGGGCGACGCAAAGCAGGAGCTTCTTAAAGATATGATCGATCAGTCTCTTAAAATTTTAAAGAAAAAGCAGGAGGAAATTTTATCTGAGCCGATTTTTTCTAAATTTGACGAAAAAGAAGGCGACATCGATGTCGAGATCGAAATTTCTTTCAGGCCCGAGGTTAGCGTCGAGGGGTACGAGGAGCTAATTCCTAAGTTTAGCAGCCCGCGCGTTACTCAAAAAGAGATTGACGAAAAAGTAGCGGAATTTTTGCAGATGATCGCTCCGCTTTCTAAGACCAACAAAAAAATTCTAGCCAAAGACGATTTTGCGAAATTCGACTTCGAAGGCTTCGTGGACGGCAAGCCATTCGACGGCGGCAAGGCCGAGGATTACGTCCTTCAGATCGGCTCAAATCAATTTATCCCGGGCTTTGAGGACGGTATGATCGGACTTAGAGTGGGTGAGGAACGCGACGTAGCGGTTAAATTTCCGCAAGATTACGGCGCGAAAAGCTTAGCCGGCAAGGACGCGATCTTTAAAGTCAAGCTTCACGAAATTCAGGCTAAAAAACCTGCCAAAGAGCTCGGCGAGGAGGAGTTAAAGCAAGCGCTTCCGGGCGAGAAAGAGCCGAGCAAGGAGAAATTTGAAGCGCGCATCAAAGAGCGCATCAAAAACGATAAGCTTCAAAAGCTTATAAACGAGGATCTAAAGCCTAAATTTGCCGACGCGCTCGCCGAGAAATTTAACTTCGCGCTTCCAAAAGCGATCATCGAGCAGGAGATTAATTTGCAGTTTAACAACGCCTGGAGCGGCTTTTCAAAAGAGCAGATCGAGGAATTTAAAAACAACAAAGACGCCCTGGATAAAAAGCGCGAAGAGTTTAGAAAGGCTGCCGAAAACAGCGTCAAACTGACATTCCTAATCGACGAGCTAGCCAAAAAACGCAATATCGATGTGAGCGATCAGGAGCTCGTCCAAGCGGTCTATATGGAGGCCTACACCTACGGCGCCGATCCGAAGGAGCATCTAAATAGATACCGCAACAACGGCATGCTACCAGCCGTCAAAATGGCACTTATCGAGGAGAAGCTATTTAACGATATTTTCTCAAAGCAGGGCAAAAAAGAAGAGAAGGGCGAATAGATGGTGATTCCTTACGTTATCGAACAAACTAGTCGCGGAGAGCGCAGCTACGACATCTACTCGAGGCTGCTAAAAGATCGTATCGTAATGCTTAGCGGCGAGATCGACGACGCAGTGGCAAGCTCGATCGTCGCGCAGCTTCTGTTTTTGGAGGCGGAGGATCCGGATAAGGATATCTATCTATACATCAATTCCCCGGGCGGCGTAGTTACGAGCGGATTTAGCATTTATGACACGATGAATTACATCAAACCCGACGTAAGCACGATCTGTATCGGGCAAGCAGCGTCGATGGGGGCGTTTTTGCTAAGCTGCGGAGCCAAAGGCAAACGCTACGCGCTTCCAAACTCGCGTATAATGATCCACCAGCCACTCGGCGGCGCGCAGGGTCAGGCTACCGACATCGAGATCCAAGCCAAAGAAATTTTACGAATGAAAGAAATTTTAAATAACATCCTTTCGCAAAATTCCGGCAAAGATCTCGCACAGGTCGAAAAGGACACCGATCGCGACTTTTTCATGAGCGCCGAGGATGCCGTGCAATACGGCTTGATCGATCAAGTACTTCAAAAGAGCTTTAAATAGATGATCCTGGACGTCCTTACCTATCCGAATAAAAAGCTTTATCAAAGATCGACCGAGGTCGTTAAATTCGACGCGGCGCTGGGAAAGCTTTTGGACGATATGTATGAGACGATGATCGCAAAAAACGGCATAGGCCTTGCCGCCATCCAGGTAGGCAAGCCCGTGCGCGCTTTGATTATAAATTTAGCTAATGAGGAAAAAATCCAAGACAAAAAGGACCTCATCGAGATCATCAATCCGCAAATTTTAAAAAAGGAAGGCGAGGTCGTTTACCAGGAGGGCTGCCTGTCGGTACCGGGCTTTTACGAGGACGTCACACGCGCCGAGTTTATCACGGTGCAGTTTCAAGACCGCGCCGGCAATACCCGCCAAATGGACGCTAGCGAGCTACTAGCCGTCTGTATCCAGCACGAGATGGATCACCTCGACGGACATCTTTTTATCGAGCGCATCGGATACAATAAACGTAAAAAATTTGATAAAGAATTCAAAAAAAGCCTAAAAGAAAAATCGAAATGAAATCCCTAAAATGCGCTGCCTTCACGGATGCTCTGATCCCCGTAGAGGTCGAGTCGACATTCGTGCGGGGGCTGCCGGGATTTAATATCGTTGGTCTTGCGGGAGCTACGATAAAAGAGAGCGAAAGTCGCGTAAAAGCGGCGCTTGTGAGCCTAAATTTTAAATTTCCCGCGTCCAAAATCATCATAAATCTCTCCCCCTCCGACACGCCCAAAAACGGCTCGCACTTCGATCTTGCGATCGCGCTTCTCATCGCGCTGCAAAAAGAGCGCATCGACGGCGATTTCTTCGTCTTCGGCGAGCTCGGTTTAGACGGCAGCCTAAAGAGCACGGCGAGCCTCTTTTCGATTCTGCTTTTTTTAAGCACGAAGGTGAGACGCGCTAAAATTTTGGTACCGCAAAGTATTGCGCTAAAGGCCTGCACGATCCCAAACTACGACGTTTATGCCGTGGGTAGCCTAAGCGACGCGGTCAGATTTTTTTTAGACGAGGAATTCGCCGCAAGCAGACTCATGCGAGAAACCCATCCGCTTTTTAAAAACGTAGTGGAGATTGACGGGCAAGCTTACGTCCCCAACCGCGATTTTTCGCTCGATTTTAAAGACGTCAAAGGACAGAAGCGCGCCAAGCGCGCAAGCCTGATCGCTGCGTGCGGCATGCACAATATCCTCTTTGAGGGCAGTCCCGGCTGCGGCAAAAGCATGTGCGCCAAGCGGATAGCCAGAATTCTGCCGCCGCAGAGCCTGGGCGAAGTGCTACTCTCGTGCGCCTACGAGTCGCTAAATAACAAAGACGTCGATTTTAGCGCGCTGCGCCCCTTCCGCTCACCGCACCACACCAGCACGCGCAGCTCAATTTTCGGCGGCGGCAGTAGCGGCGCAAAGATCGGCGAGGTCGCGCTTGCAAACGGCGGCGAGCTGTTTTTCGACGAGCTGCCGCACTTCGGCAAGCAAATTTTAGAAAGCCTGCGCGAGCCGCTGGAGGATAATAGAATTTTGATTTCGCGCGTAAATTCCAAGGTCGAATACCAGACGAAATTTATCTTCGTCGCGGCGCAAAACCCCTGCCCGTGCGGAAATCTATTCTCCAAAAACCTCACCTGCACCTGCTCGCTAAATGACATCAGGCGCTACAAAAACACGATCTCTGCGCCCCTGCTCGATCGCATCGACATATACGTCGCGATGGACGAGACCGGCGCGGACGACAGAAGCGACGTTTGCAGCGAGGAGATGGCAGATGCGGTGCTGCAGGCGTTTCGCGCGCAAAAGGCTCGCGGACAGAGCGAGCTAAACGCAAAGCTGCGCGACGAGGAAACTGAAAAATTTTGTATCTGCGAAAGCGCTGCGCGGGAGGTTTTGCAAACGGCGATCACCCGCTACGACCTTTCGCAGCGCGGTGTGAATAAGACGCTAAAGCTCGCGCGCACCATCGCCGATCTAGCAGGCGCCGAAATCATCGTCAAGGCGCATATTTTGGAGGCTCTTAGCTTTCGCATAAGGAGCGAAATTTGAAAAAAATTTTCTTTAGCACCGAGGAGCTCGACGCGCGAGCGAGTGCAAAATTTGGACTGAGTGAGCAAATTTTAATGGAAAACGCCGCAGGCAGGATCGAGCGCGAGATCAGAAAGCGGCTCAAAAAGGGTTCGCGCATTTTGGCGCTTTGCGGCGGCGGAAACAACGGTGCGGACGCGATGGCGGCACTGCGAAAGCTAAGCGGCGATTTTAGCTGCACCGCGCTTTGCGTGCTTCAAAACAGAAGCGCGGAGAGTAAATTCCAAACTGATGCGGCGCGGGCTGCGGGCGTTAGGCTTATCGATATCGCAAGCGCAAAAGACGATTGCAAGCATGTAGGCAGCGCGTCTAGCAAGGATGCTTGCGCGCATGAAAGCGTAGGCGGCTCCTCTTTAAAAGGCACTGGCGCGAGCGAGCCGCGGGAAGAGCGCGAAAGCCTAAGCGGCACGGACATTTCTTGTGACGGCGATAAATTAAGCGCGAAATTTACGAGCGCCAAATTTGAGATCGCGGCGCGCGGCGACGAATGCAGCAATCTAGGCAGCGAATGCGGCGAGCCGAGCGTCCTGCACGATGAGATTACAAACGCAGATTGCATAATCGACGGGATTTTCGGCAGCGGTTTAAACAAAGCCTTAAGCTCTGAAATTTGTGAAATTTTATCTCTCGCAAACGGCACGAAATCCCTAAAAATCGCAGTCGATATCCCAAGCGGCATTGATAAGAGCGGGCGCATTTTAGGCGGTGCATTTTGCGCGGATCTGACGATCGCGATGGGAGCGCTGAAGCTCGCGCTATTTTCGGATGCGGCAAAGGATTGCGCAGGGCGGATCAAGGTCGCAAATCTTGGAATTTCGCGCTCAAATTTTGAAAAGGAGAGCGAATATTTTCTGCTTCAAAAAAGCGATCTGAAGCTGCCGCTGCGCACGAAACAAAACACCAACAAGGGCGACTTCGGGCACACCTACGTCGTAAGCGGACAGATGAGCGGAGCGGCACAGATGGCGGCCCTAGCGGCTCACGCGATCGGCAGCGGGCTCGTTAGCGTCGTTAGTGAGGGGCCATTAAATTTAAGCCCGATTTTGATGCAAAAAAGCTCATTTGATGCCGCGCGGGTCGTAGTCTGCGGCTGCGGGCTGGGGGAGCGGAAGATCGATCTTGCCGCGCTGCGGGGCAAAAGCTGCGTCATCGACGCCGATCTGTGCTACGAGAGCGAAATTTTAAGCCTGCTAAACGCCAATTCAAATTTAATCATAACGCCCCATCCGAAGGAGTTCTGCTCGCTTTTAAAGATCGCGGGCATCGCAGATCTTAGCGTGAGCGAGCTGCAAGAGCGGCGCTTCGAGCTTGCGCGGGCATGGAGCGAGAAATTTAGCGGCGTACTCGTGTTAAAGGGCGCAAACACGCTCATCGCGCAAGCTGGCGTCATTTATGTCTGCGACAAGGGAAGCGCCGCGCTCGCAAAAGGCGGCAGCGGCGACGTACTCGCAGGGCTCATCGGCGGGCTGCTCGCGCAAGACTACTCGCCTCTGCAAGCCTCAATCTGCGGCGTCCTAGCCCACGCACTCGCCGCGCGAGCCTTCGCCAAAAACTCCTACGCACTAAATCCGCTCGATCTCATCGAGGAGGTAAAATGGTTGTGAAAAAGCTCGCCGTGCTTTTTAGCGGTAGCGGCTCAAATTTGGAGGCGATCCTGCAGAAGCTACACGGCAAGGTTTTTGGCGAAACTAAGATCGAGGTCGTGCTAACGCTAAGCAACAAAGCGGACGCGGGAGGCATAGCAAAGGCCGCGAAATTCGGGCTTCAAAGCGTGATCCTAAATTACAAAGACTTCGCTAGCCGTGAGGAATTCGACGCCGCCCTCGTGCGCAAGATCGAAAAAAGCGGCGCGGAACTTACGGTGCTTGCGGGCTTTATGCGCATTCTCACGCCCGTTTTTACGGGGCAGATTCGCGCGATAAATTTGCACCCATCGCTGCTGCCGCTCTTTAAGGGCGCGCACGCGATAGAGCAGAGCTTTGAGAGCGATATGAAGGTGGGCGGCGTGAGCGTGCACTGGGTTAGCGAGGAGCTTGACGGCGGTGCGATCATCGCTCAGCGCGCGTTTGAAAAGAGCGCAGGAATGAGCTTTGAGGCTTACGAGGCCAAAATCCACGAGATCGAACATGAGCTATTACCGCAGGTGATCGTAGAAATTTTGTGCCAAAGCTAAATTTAGCGCAGAGATTCGCGCTAAATTTAAAGAGCGAAGTTCCGCGGAATTTTTTAAATTTAAAGCTTAGTCCTTTAAATTTAGGAGCGGTTCGAGGCTAAGCTTTAAAATTTGCTTCGATAAATTTAGAAAGAGAAAGATGACCGCAAACGAACTGGAAAAACTAAGACTTAGCATCCTGGATGAGGCGGAGCAGCACAAAGGCATGGCGTTTTCGATAATAGTACTAGCGGTGCTAGCCTCGGCGCTGTGGCTATTTTTCAATTTTAGAGATCAAAACGCAGCAATGGTTCTCTGCTGGATCATAGTGGCATTTAGCTGCGGCAGCATCTCTTATAGAGTAGTGAATAAAGATACAAATATAATGCGAGTATTTATCTTTTGCATCTTGCTGAGGATACTTGCCAAAGGCGTAGAAATATGCAAGAATGATGCCTTGCGCTTCGTCATCGCACTCGTAACCATCTGTCTTTCTTTGTTTAATATCGCGGGTGCCGCGCTGGAGCGGATCAAATACAACAGATCCAAAAAATCCGTCCTCGCCTTTAAACACCAATATATCGCGCCCTATATCGCAAGCCTAGGCTACCGCTATGAAATTTCAGGCTCGTTTAGGCCGGCGTATTTGCGCGCAAGCGGTCTATTTGTGGACGGCATAAGCTATTTTGATTGCGAAGATAAAATTTCCGGCGTTTATGACGGAGTATTTTTCAGCTTTGCGGATGTTTGCGTGACTCATACTGACGAACGACGTAGCAGCAGGGGGATCTTTTTCTACGCGGAATTTAAAAAGCGCGTAAACTCGGTGGCGGTGATCCTGCCCCTGCTTAGCGAAAGGCCAACACTTGGCGGACTTAAGAAGATCGCGATGGACGATAGCGAGTTTAGCTCCGCGTTTAGCGTATATAGCGCCGATGCCGTGTCTGCAATGTACGCCCTCACGCCCGCCTTTATGCTTCGCTTTAGAAGCGGTGCCGGCGGACCGATCAGATTAAGCTTTTCGGGTAGAAACGTCTATATTTTCATCCGCACGGGATACGATAGTTTCGAGCCTAGCGTGGATCGCAGCGTACTTAGTTTCGATCCCGCCGCGTCTATCAAGCACGAGCTTTTATTCTTTCTATCCATAGTAAAAAGTCTAAAATTAAACGAAAATATCTGGCGAGATTAAATTTTAAATTTGACCTTAAATCCGCAAATACAGAGGCTTTGCACCGCCGCGGAATTTTAAAATTTAAAAGTACTCTTCCCGGCTCGGCGCCGCTATGATTTAGAATTTTCGCGACAAGGTCTGTTACATTTGCGGCGGAGAGCGAAGTTTGAAATCTATCGCGATGAAATCCCATGCGGTTTATAAATTTTTGCGGCCCGCATAGAGGAATTGAGCAAAGATGGATACTGATATGGCGATGATTGCGCCGTACGCTTTCCATAATGGAGATTACCACGCTGCCTATCATCGTGCCGCAAACACTACTTTTACCGTCGCGAGCCCGCACCAAAAAAATTGAGTGCCATCGCGGCAACGATAGAAAAGATACTTTACTCATATTTTCATGTTTATTTCGCTATCCTAACGCTTTTAAAAATCGACGATTAAAAAGCTCATACAAAAAGCCGGCTACACATTTAATCTGCCTCCAAGCATTTTTAAGCGACAATACGAAAATCAAATTTTCGGAGTCCTTATGACGATTTACGAGTTAAAGCCCAAATTTCAAAATTTACTTCGTCCGTTAGTAAGACGGCTTTACGGCGCGGGCATCAGCGCAAATCAAGTCACGATCACAGCCTGCGTCATTTCCGTTCTGCTGGGCGGACTTCTGATAAAATTCGCCGAAGTTTCGACGCTATTTTTTCTGCTGCCCGCTTGGATGTTTTTGCGTATGGCGCTAAATGCCATCGACGGCATGCTGGCTCGCGAGTTTAATCAAAAAAGCCCGCTGGGCGGCTACCTAAACGAAGCTACGGACGTCATCTCGGACGCCGCGCTGTATCTGCCGTTTGCCTTCGTAGCGCCGTTTGACTGGGGCGTTATCACGCTCGTTATCTTTCTATCTTTTATGAGTGAGTTTTTAGGCGTTCTAGGGCAGGTGCACGGTTGTGGTAGGCGATATGACGGGCCTATGGGCAAGAGCGACCGCGCGTTTATATTTGGGCTTATCGGTACGGTATATGCGCTATCTGGGCGACTGCCAGAGTGGTTTAGCTGGGTACTTTACGCCGCGATATTTTTGCTTGCGCTTACTTGCGCAAACCGCGTGAGGATGGGACTAAAAAGCGGGGAATAAGGAGCCTCGGACGAGGATAAATTTAATAGCTATCTCCAAAATCTACGCAAGGTAAATTTGTCTAAATTTGATATAATTGCAAAAGTTTTAAGCTCGCCTCGGCGCGGGCACGTAATCGTTATAAATTTGGACTTGTTTAAATTTACGAGATTTTTTGAGACGAGGATAAAATATCAAGGCGAATTTGTCCGCTTAATTTAGACGTTTTAAAAGACGCGGCCCGCAAAATGCGCTTAGTTAATTTCGAGCGTTTTATCAAAGTCGGCGAAATCAAAGGCAAGTAGCAAAAGCGGCAAATTGTAGGCATTACTTAAAACCGTATCAGCTTTAATCGCCTCAAATTTATGTCTAGCTCGTTTTCAGCGAGATGGGCAAGAAGCTCATTTGCCGCACGCAATCGTAAAATTGAGGGCGTCACAAAAAATGAATTTGAAAAACAAAAGAGTAAAAGGATACAAGATGAAAAATTTTTTAGCGGCCGCGCTTGATTTTATCCTTTGCCGTATTACTATATTTATCACGGGCGTACGGCCGCCGCAGGAGCTTTTAAACATCGGCGACGGTACTAAAATTTACTACGCAAACCACGCTAGCCACGGCGATTTTTTGCTGATTTTCGTATCGCTGCCTTACCGCGCGAGAAAGCGCGTGCGCCCCGTCGCGGCTGCGGAGTACTGGGAGAGCGGGCCTGTGCGTAGGTTTCTTGCTAAAAACGTGTTTAACATGGTTCTAATCAGCCGCCATAAAGATCCGCTAGAAGCGTTAACGCAAATGAGCGAAGCGCTGCAGACACACTCTCTCATCATCTTTCCGGAAGGCACGCGCAAGATGGACGACGATCTAGCGCTACAGCCGTTTAAAAGCGGGATATTTCGCCTGGCGCAGCAGTGTCCTGACGTCCCGCTCGTGCCCGTATGGATCAAAAACGCGCGCAACGTCCTGCCCAAGGGCTTTATGATACCGATCCCGCTGCTTTGCGAGCTGATAGTAGGCGAGGAGATAACCTACGGCGGCGAGGGCAAGAGCGAGTTTTTGCAAAAGGCGCAGGATGCGCTTCTAGCGATGAGCGATACGCAAAATGATAGAACGAAAGCCTAGAGAGGCGGTTTTGGCGAGAGCGGTAAATTTGAGTCCTATAAATTCGCCACGCAAGACGGGAAAATTTGCGACCGATTTTTACGACAAATTTGACGGCGAGCTTTCTAAAACGGCGGCTAAAAGCGTCAAATTTAAAAACAAAGCCCAAGTCAAAACGCTTGCCTCGCCGCAAATCAAATTTGACCCAAGCGCGAGCCCAAAGCTCGAGCTTTTTTCGCTAGCAAATTTAATCAAGCAAGCGACCCGAAGGGCAAACCAAATGCGCGTAAATTTGACTCGTTCGGCGGCATGCGAAACAGACGTCAAATTTAGCTTTAAATTTAACCAAAAGGCACTAAAATGAACCCGCAAAATCATATCTTAAATCTATTTTTAGGACTCATCGCGGTGCTAGTCGTCTCTAGCGCCATTGCCTTTATGCTAAAGGCGAAATTCGGCGCCGAGAACAAAACTATTGCAAATTTGACCTCGCGCATAAACGCCTGGTGGGCGATGATTTTGGTGATTTTTGCGTTTACGTATATGGGCAAAAACGCCGTGATATTTTTGTTTTTGCTCGTATCTTTTGCCGCATTGCGCGAGTTTTTGTCGCTCATCTACATCCGCAGAGGCGATCACATCGCGCTCGTGGCGTGCTTTTACGTGATTTTGCCCGCGCAGTATATATTTATATATGCTGATTGGTACGCGATGGCGATGATATTTATCCCGGTTTACGGATTTTTATTTTTGCCGATTTTGGCCGCTATTTGCGGAGATGCGGCCTATTTTTTAGAGCGCTCGACAAAGATCCAGTGGGCACTGATGATCTGCGTGTTTTGTATCTCGCACATCCCTGCGCTTCTTTTACTAGACCTTGAGAGTGGTAGCAGCATGGAGCTTATGCTGTTTTTGATCATAGTCGTGCAGGCTAGCGACGTGCTGCAGTACGTCTGGGGTAAGCTTTTTGGCAAGCGCAAGATCGCGCCTAGCATCAGTCCGTCTAAGACGGTGGTCGGCTTTGCGGGAGGGGTTCTTAGCGCTAGCGCGCTGGCCGCGTGCCTGCATCATCTCACGCCTTTTGGCGCGGTAGGGGCGTTTTTCATCGGGCTTGCCGTTTGTATGATGGGCTTTTTAGGAGGGCTTGTTATGTCTGCGATCAAGCGCGATCTAGGCGTCAAAGACTGGGGCTACATGATCAGCGGGCATGGCGGGATGCTTGACCGTATGGACTCGCTGTGCTTTGCGGCGCCGATATTTTTTCACATAGTTAGATATTTTTACGCGTGAGGTTTTGATGAAAATTTGGAGCAAAATTTTACTTTTAGCGCTCGCGGCAAATTTTGCCTTTGCATTTTCGGCCGAAAAGCTCGTGCAGGATGCTAGAGTGCAGGTCGGACGGACTGTTTTATGATCCTTCGTACGAGAGGCTAGCCTATCCGATGGGCGACGTGGATATGATGAAGGGCGTTTGCACCGACGTCGTGGTAATGGCGCTGCGCGGACAGGATATCGATCTGCAGCGGCTCATCCACGAGGATATGAGCGCAAATTTTAGCGCCTATCCAAAAAACTGGGGCGCGAAAAAGACCGACAAAAATATCGATCATCGCCGCGTGCCAAACATCGCGACCTATTTAAAACGCAAAGGCTACGAGGCGAAGGGTGAGTTTAAAGCCGGTGATATCGTGACGTGGCGGCTGGATAACGGCAGGCCGTATATCGGCATAGTTTCGGATAAATTTGCCGCTAGCAAAACCCCGCTCGTGATCCACAACATCGGGCTTGGCGCGCAGGAGGAGGACGTGCTAAAGGGTTACGAGATAACGGGGCATTTTAGGATAAAATAAGCGTAAAAACCAATAAATTTAAGTAAGAAAGGCAAAAAATGGAGTTTAAAGAGAGCTATTTTATAACAAGCGATGGGGCGAGGATATTTTACAGATACCGCCTGGCCGCGGACGTGGCGTGCGAAAATCCGGGCGCAAATGAAGTAAATTTGAGCGAGGACGGAAAATTTGACGGGTCAAATTTAAGCGCCGGGGCCGCAAGCGAAACGTCAAATTTGACTAGCGAGCAAATAGGCGGCGCGGATGGAAGTATGAAGCTAAATTTAAGCGGCGAAGGTAAATCGGGCGAGCAAAATTTACCAAACGGCGGCGAAAACCCTGACTCAAATTTAAACGAAACGGGCAAATGCGCTGCGTCAAATTTGAGCGAAAACGCCGAGCAAAATCTCAAATTTAAAGTCGCGCCAAACGCCAAAGCCGTAGCGATATTTCACCGTGGGCACGAGCACTCGGGCAGGACGACGCATGTAGCGGACGGGCTAGCGGATGAGAGTTTTAGCTATTTTGCCTGGGATCAGCGCGGACACGGCAGGAGCGAGGGCGAGCGGGGCGACGCGCCAAGTATCGGCCGCCTCATTGCCGACGTGGACGAGTTTGTGGCGCACATCGAGCAGAGATTTGGCTTTGAGACGCAAAATCTAGCCGTGATAGCCCAGAGCGTGGGCGCGGTGCTGGTCTCGGCGTGGTTGCACGACTACGCTCCGCGCGTTCGCTGCGCGGTGCTGGCAAGTCCCGCGTTTAGCGTGAAGCTTTACGTACCATTTGCTAGAGCTGGGCTAAAGGCGCTCTACTCCTCGCGCGGAAATTTTTTCATAAACAGCTACGTCAAGGCGCACTATCTCACGCACGACAAGGAGCGCCAGGCCAGCTACGATGCCGACTCGCTCATTACTCGCGCGATCTCGGTGCGCATACTGCTGGGGCTTTACGAAGCGGCGCAGCGCGTGGTTTCCGACGCCGCCGCGATCACGACACCTACGCTGCTGCTGATCTCGGGCGATGACTGGGTCGTGGAGCACGCCCCGCAGCACGAGTTTTACAACGCTCTTGGCGCCCGCGTAAAAAGGCGCGAGGTTCTAGAGGGATTTTACCACGATACGCTGGGTGAAAGCGAGCGGGAGAGGGCGTTTGAGATCGTGCGCGAGTTCGTCGGCGAGCGCTTTAGAGCGCCTTTTAGCGAGGTGGACTGCACGCACGCGGACGAATACGGCTTTAGCCGCGAGGAGGCCGATAGGCTAGCTACGCCGCTACCGAGACTTAGCCCAAAAAATTTGCGATTTAAATTTCAGCGGATATTTATGCAGGCGGTTTCGCCGTGGGTCGGCGGGCTAAAGATCGGCGAAAATACCGGCTACGATAGCGGCAGTACGCTTGACTATGTCTACCGAAACGAGCCGCAAGGGGCGAATAAATTTTTCAAATTTATCGACAAATTTTACCTAAACGCCATCGGCTGGCGCGGCATCAGAGAGCGCAAGCGAAATATCAAGCTAGCCATCGATCAGGCCGTCGTAAAACTGCAGGAGCGGGGCGAGCCGCTACGACTGCTAGACATCGCCTCGGGACACGGCAGATACATACTAGACGCCGCGCAGGGGCATAAATTTGAGCGCATAACGCTACGCGACTACAGCGACATAAACGTAAAAGCCGGCAGCGAAATGATAAAGGAGCGCGGGCTAGAGGATGTCGCGAGCTTTACGCAGGCAAATGCGTTCGAAGCCGCTAGCTACGAGGGTCTGCAGGACGCATATACGCTAGGCGTCGTGTCGGGGCTGTTTGAGCTCTTTGCGGATAACTCGGTCGTGCGCACCGCTCTGCAAGGTTTTTCAAGTAGCGTAAGAAGCGGCGGCTACCTCATCTACACCAATCAGCCGTGGCATCCGCAGCTTGAGATGATCGCGCGCGCTCTATCTAGTCACAGGCAGGGTGCGGCATGGATCATGCGCCGCCGCAGCCAGGCCGAGATGGATCAGCTCGTGGCAAAGGCGGGATTTAAGAAAGTAAGAGAGTGGATAGATGGGGATGGGATATTTAGCGTGAGTTTGGCCGTTAAAATTTAGTCTTTTGCGGCTTGTCTTTTTCCTTTCTACTTCGTTAGAAACTCGGTCGGCTTCGGTCACGGACGACTAGTCCGCTCTCTGGCCTCCGTCGTTTCCGCCTCGTCTAAAGAAAAAATACTGCGCCTTATCGTTTTACGCTCAAATTTGGGGTCAAATTTGCAAATTTTACCGACCGAGACCCGCATCGTGAAAGCGTAAATTTGAACACGCAGCGCGTTAGCGCCAGATAAACCTGCACGCAGTGCAGCAATATCTCACGTGCAGTGGGTATGGTGGGGGTTTGGGGGCGGAAGGGGCGATGCTTCGTAAGCAGAAACCCCTTCCGCCACCCAAGAAAAAGAGAAAGGCGGATACAAAAGGGAGCTCTTTTGCTTCGGCTTTGCCTCGCCTTGTGCTTAGCTGCACTTCGTTTGCTACTGCTAGGACGCACTCTCTTTGAGAGCTGCTAGCAGAGCGCATTTTAAGCCCCGCCCCCTTTACAATAAAGTAAAAAACAACCTCAAACGGTTATTTTTTACGAAAAGAATCTAACTAAATTTGACTAATTTAAATTTAGTATCTTAAAGATACAGGTCTGGGTGAGTAAAATTTACAAATTTCGGCTTCAAATTTGAGTCGCCGAGACCCGCATCTCAAAAATGTTAAACTAAAAAACGTGCGGCGCGGTAGCGCCAAATTTAAACCTGCACGCAGTGCAGCAACCTCTCACGTCGTAGGGGTTGGGGGATCGTTAAGGGGGAAGGGAGCGACTTCGTAATTCAAGCCCCTCCCCCCTTAACAAGAAAGAGTAAATTTAATGCGCAATACTAAATTTAACCAAACCAAATTTAACATTTTAAAGATTCAGGCCTCGGTGAGTAAATTTTACGCTTTTACGCCTTTTACGTCAAGCGAGCGATCTCGGACGATTAAGTCATGAAGGCGCAAATCCGCTAAAATTTGATAGAATTAGCAAAAAAGGCAAAAGTGAAAACAAAACAGTTTTTATCGCAGCTTGCCGCGCTAGTCGTCGTTGCGGCGATATTTTACGCTAGCTACGGCGCCACGAACGCCCTCGCGAGTGCTCGCGCAAACGTGCCCGAGATCTATTTCGCGTGGGAGCGCGCGCTGCCGTTTTGGGCGTGGAGCATCGTGCCGTATTGGTCGCTAAATTTACTCTACGCGCTTGGATTTTTCCTCTGCCGTGACGCCAGGGAGCTCGCGCGTTACGTCACGCAGCTACTCGCCGCGCAGGTGATCGCAACGCTATTTTTTATCGCTTTTCCTCTGCAAATGTCGTGGGAAAAGCCCGCAGTTTCAGGCCTTAGCGGCTTTTTGTTCTCAAGCCTCGCCGCCTTTGACCTCCCGTTTAATCAAGCTCCGTCGCTGCACATCATACTTTGCGTCGTGGTGGGTGCATTTTACCTTCGCAAGGCGCGCTCGGTTTGGCTTAAGGCGGCGCTTGTCGCGTGGTTTGCGCTCATCGGCCTTAGCGTGCTGACCACGTATCAGCATCATTTTATCGACATTCCTACGGGGCTGGCCGCAGGCTGCCTCGTGCTACTGATTCGTCCGCTAGAGAGCGCGCCGCTTAGATTTGCCATGGCTAGGGAGTCCGCTCGCTACAAATGGGCGGCGCTATATCTAGGGCTTGCGTTTATGACGCTTTTTACGGCGATTTTGGGGGCTAAAATTTGGGGCGCGTGGATGCTGTGGCTATCGTGGGCGAGCCTTAGTTTCGCGCTGGTTGCTTGCGGTTATACCTTTTTGGGCGCGCGGGTTTTTGCTAAAAACGGGCAAGGCCGTCACGCCGCCGCTGCTAAAGCTTTACTTTTTCCCTATCTTTGCGTAGCGCGGTTAAATGCGATTTTTTGGCTGCGCGGACGCCGACTTTCAGACGAGATTTTGCCGGGGCTGTATCTAGGCTCGGTTAAGCAGGCGGGCAAATTTGACGCGGTGCTAGATCTCGCGGCCGAGTTTGAGCGGCCTGGCGGCGCGCAAATTTACGCGAGCGTGCCTATGCTAGATATGATAACGCCGAGTGCGGACGAGCTAAAACGCGGCGCGGACGAGCTTGAGCGGCTCGTAAAAAGGGCTCTTTGCGGCGGCGAAAATTTATCGCAAAAAGCGGCGGAGCTGGGATCAAATTTTAGTGCAGAAGTAAACGGCTACGCGCACGGGCGAGATTTTAAATTTAATGAGCAAGCGGACTCGCGGGTAAATTTGCAAACGTGCGGCTCGGCAAACAAAGACGAGGAGCAAACTCTCGCGGACTCAAACGAACGAGCCGCCGAGCAAAACGGTAAAAAGGTGCTGGTGTGCTGCGCGCTGGGCTACGGCAGGAGCGCGTCGGTGCTGCTTGCTTGGCTGGTGATTTACGAGGGGCTGGGTTTTGACGAGGCGCTAAATTTACTAAAATCTCGCCGCGAAAAGATCGCAGTCGCTAGCTCGCTGCGCGAGAGGATAACGCGGCTAGCCGCAGAAGCCCGCGTAAATTCGAAAGCGGAGTAAAGACCGGCCAAATTCGCAAAAGCAAGTGCGGCAAATTTAAGCGCGAAATAGGCGCAGGCTAAATTTGATCAAGTCCGGTTTGAGGGATCAAATTTAAAAAATTTGCAGGCTAGAAACAAGCGACATTGTAAATTTATCGGCGAAAACGAACGAAAATTTAACCAAACGCCCAAAATGAGGAGATAAAATGACTAATGCGGAGCAAAACGAAAAAGCGGCGCAAGGCGGGGAGCGCGAATACCGCGCCAAAGGACGGACGACAGAGTCTTGGCGCTGATTACGGCTAGGTTTTTGGCGACGCATAGGCTGTTTTTCTTGTTAAATTTACTTCAGCTTGCCGTCTGCCTTACGATTTTTACGCGTTTTGCCGTGATTGCGGGCTTTTTTGCGGCTTTTGCGGGGCTATTTTATCTGCACGTTAGGCTGCATTTTGATACGTTGATTTTTAGAGATTTTGCGGAAAGGAGGCTTGATCGCGGCAAATTTGACGCGGCGCTTGCGGAGCTAAATTTAACTAGCAAGCCGCCTAAAATCCGCGATATGAAAAGTCGCTGCGCGGGAACTTTGCGGCTATATAAATTAACGGCCGCGCTTACTTTTATCGTCGCCGTTGTGGCTTTTGCGTGTTACTATCTGAGCTAAATTTGCTTGCCCGCTTAGACGGTTACGGAATGCCGATTTAGACGGCCTCATCGGTTTGGTGCGCAAAATTCAACAACTGTTTTTCATGGCGAGATAAACGGGATAAAATTGATTGCTTTTGCGGGCCATTTTTGTAGCGACTATTTTAAGCGATGAAACAGCGGTTAGTATCGCCGGCGCACCGTATCGAGCGCTTTTAAATTTGACGATTTCGTCGGTATTTTAAAATTTCAAAGCATAAAAAAATCCAGTGCAAAAAGACGGAATGGATGACCGAGTAAGTTTAGTCGGGGGCAAAATATACGAATTTTCTTTTATAGCACCACGACCTCGGTTTCCAGTTCGATACCGAATTCTTCAAAAACGCGGCTTTGCGCTAAATTTATGAGCGCAATCACATCCTCAAAGCTCGCGCCGCCGAAATTTATGATGAAATTGGCGTGCTGCTCGCTAAATTTCGCGCCGCCGATCGCGTGGCCTTTTAATCCCGCCGCTTCGATCAGCCTGCCCGCGGCGTCATTCGGCGGGTTTTTAAAGCAGCTCCCAAAGCTAGCTCCCTTTGGCTGGTTGGCACGCTTGGCGGCAAAATCCGTGGCGAGCGAGACATCAAAGCCGCGCGAAATTTTAAACTCGGCGCCCAAAATCGGCTCCTCGATCCCGCTTCTTCGGTAGCCGAAGCTTATCCGCTCGCGCTCCACCCAGCCGCGCGTTAGGCGCACGGCAAGCAGGCTATCGCTGATGCTAGCGCCGCTAAGCCCCGCATTCATTTTGATTAACCCGCCGAGCGTGCCCGGGATGTTACGCAAAAACTCAAAGCCGCCGAGACCCTGCTTTTTGGCGAAGTTGTAAATTTTGCCCGACTTTGTAGCAGCCCCGATGCTAAGGACGTCTCCGCTTAGGCTTATGCGGTCGAACTCCTCGCTTAGCATCGCAAGGTGCGGCGGTGCGGGCGAGATAAGCAGATTATTGCCGCCGCCGATGATCGCGCCCCCCGCTATGCTCTCAAACTCCGCAAAATCGGCCTCGTCTTTTAAAATTTGCACCGCAAAGCTCCCGCCGATGCGCACGGAGGTGTATTTGCTAAAATCTATCTGCTTTGTTTTCAAATTTTTGCCTTTTAAATTTCATTTCTAAATTTCGCGCTTGCCGCCCGCCCCGTATCGTTTTAAAATTTAGCGATACCACCGCGAGGTGCGGTGCGAGACGCAAACGCTATTTCAAAATTTAGCGCTGCTGCTGCGATTAATTTAGCTCGATTGCGATACGTTTTCAGCGGCGCACTACGTCACACGCGCAGCTCGCACTCTGCGGCACAAAATACAGCCGTGCAATGTAGCACCGCGTGTAAAATTTCATCGCCGCGTAGCCGTAAATTTGAGGTGGCATATTACGCGGCGACAAATAGCGCTACAGCGCGGTCGATTAACGAACTTGGCGGCAAAATCACGGCAAGTTTGACGTTAAATTTACGCGAAATTTTAACCTCGCCCAGCTTTACATCGGGTTTTGCCCGCCGCAGTCCGCAAAACGGACCTCGTTATATTCGCGCGGGATAAAATTCTCCTGCGCACTAAGCGGCGCAGGGTAAAATCCGCGCTCGTAGCCAAGCTCAAACAGCCTATCCACTGCCCTTATCTGTGCCCCCGAAAGCTCGATCGAGGTCTCGTTGGCATAAAGGCTCAGATATTTTTCGAGCTTTGCGTCGTCCACGCGGATGAGATTTCGCTCCATCAGCATGTGTGACAAAAAGGGCTTATGCGCGGTGGCGATGCGCACGCCTTCGGTTAGCACGCGCTCGCACTCGATGGCGTCGGTTATCGGCAGGCTGCGGCGAACCGCCATGCCTCCTAGCGGCAGCGGCAGATTTTCGCCCGCTAGCTCGCTCCAGATATCCCAGATCTCGCGCTCCACGCAAAGCTCGTCCGAAAAGTCAAGAATGCTTTCATGTATCAGCACGCCCGCGTCCACCTCGCCGCTTAAAACCGCGCCCTCGATCTCTAGGAAATTTTTATAAACTATTCGCGCCTGCGGGTATGCCATGCGAAAAAGCAGGGCATTGGTCGTGTGTTTGCCACTTAGCGCGACCTTGAAATTTCGCTTTAAAACCGCACCCTTTTTCTTAACTAGCTTTGGCCCGTAGCCTTCGCCGAAGCTCACCGCCGTGCGCAAAAGCGCGTATTCGTCGCAGATTAGCGGATATAGCGCAAAGCTAATCGCCGCGGCTTCGTAAGTGCCCTTTAGCGCCTCGTCGTTTAGCGTCTGGATATCAAGCGCCGTGGCGCTAAATTTTAGATTTTTTGAACTAACCCAACCGAAATCAATCGCCTTATACATAAAAATATCGTCGGCGTCGGGCGAGTGAGCGACGTTTATATGCTTAAAAATCTTCAAATTTAATCCTTTTTGCTCCGCTTTAAATTTCGCGCGCGGCCTAATTCCAAAATGTTGCGAAATTATAGTGAAATTTTGCTACAGCCCTCATAAAAGTGCGGAATTTCTAAAGAAAAACGTAAAAAACAGGGCCCGTTTAAAAGGCTAAATTTAAAGCTTTAAGGCTTGCCGCACAGAGCTTTTGCGCTCCTTAAAAATTTCAAATTCCTATGCCGCGCCGAATTTGAGCGAATAATCAAAAATTCATTTCAAATTTGGTAAAATTAGGTGAATTTATTTTTAAGGAAAAACATGGACGAGGGAAAGAAAAAGACGCTGGATGCGGCGCTAAAATCGATCGACAAAGCTTTCGGCAAGGGCACGCTGGTGCGGCTGGGCGATAAGCAGGTCGAGCCGATAGATGCCATCTCTACGGGCTCTGTGGGGCTTGACATCGCGCTTGGCATCGGCGGCGTGCCGAAAGGACGTATTATCGAGATTTACGGACCGGAGAGCTCGGGAAAGACGACGCTTACGCTTCACATCATCGCCGAGTGCCAAAAGGCGGGCGGAATTTGCGCATTCGTGGACGCCGAACACGCGCTGGACGTCAAATACGCTTCAAATTTAGGCGTCGATACCGACAATCTCTACGTCTCTCAGCCCGACTTCGGCGAGCAGGCACTTGATATCGTAGAAACCCTGGCAAAAAGCGGCGCGATCGATCTTATCGTCGTAGATAGCGTCGCTGCGCTCACGCCGAAAAACGAGATCGAGGGCGATATGGGCGATCAGCACGTGGGACTCCAGGCACGACTTATGAGCCAAGCGCTACGCAAACTCGCCGGCGTCGTGCATAAGATGAATACGACGGTGATCTTTATCAATCAAATCCGTATGAAGATCGGCGCGATGGGCTACGGCACGCCAGAGACGACGACCGGCGGCAATGCGCTTAAATTTTACGCTTCGGTGCGCATCGATATACGCAAGATCGCCACTTTGAAACAAAACGAAGAGAGCATTGGCAACCGCGCCAAGGTCAAGGTCGTGAAAAACAAGGTGGCGCCTCCGTTTAAGATCGCGGAATTTGACATAATGTTCGGCAAGGGCATCAGCAAAGTAGGCGAGCTGATCGATTACGGCGTCAAGCTCGATATCGTCGATAAAAGCGGCGCATGGTTCAGCTACGGCGATACGAAGCTAGGTCAAGGGCGCGAAAACGCTAAAATTTATCTAGAGAATAACCCTGCTGTCGCCGAAGAGATCACTGCAAAGATCCGCGAGCAGATGGGCAGCGTAAATTTCAGCGCAGACGCGGACGATGAAGAAAATTTACAAAGTGGAGATGAATGATGATTTATATCGAAGATGTTTATGCGATAGAAGTGCTCGATAGCCGCGGCAACCCGACCGTGAAAGCTACGGTCGCTCTAAGCGACGGCACGGTAGCAAGCGCGATAGTCCCAAGCGGCGCAAGCACGGGCAAACGCGAGGCACTGGAGCTCCGCGACAAAGACGAGAGATACTGCGGCAAGGGCGTGCTAAAGGCTGTTGAAAACGTAAATTCGCAGATCGCAGAGGCCGTGATCGGGCTGGATGCATTCGATCAAAAGGCACTTGATGATGAGATGCGCGAGCTCGACGGCACCGATAACTACTCAAATTTAGGCGCAAACGCCGTGCTTGGCGTATCTATGGCGGTAGCACGTGCGGCGGCAAAGAGCCTTGACGTGCCTTTGTACCGCTACCTGGGCGGCGCAAACGCTACCGTGCTTCCGGTGCCGATGTTTAATATCATCAACGGCGGCGCGCATGCGAACAACAGCGTGGATTTTCAAGAATTTATGATTATGCCGTTTGGATTTGATAAATTTAGCGGCGCGCTGCGAGCGGCGAGCGAAATTTACCACACGCTAAAAGGTCTTCTAAACGCGGCAGGCCATAGCACGGCAGTGGGCGACGAGGGCGGATTTGCGCCGAATTTAAACGATAACGAAGAGCCGATCAAACTAATCATGCAAGCTATCGAAAAAGCGGGCTACAAGGCAGGAGAGCAGATTAAGCTAGCCCTTGACGTCGCAGCTAGCGAGCTGTACGAAAACGGCAAATATAAGCTTGAAGGCAAGGAATTTAGCAGCGAAGAGCTGATAGAGAGATACGCACGTCTTTGCGAGAGGTATCCGATATTTTCAATCGAAGACGGCCTAAGCGAGGACGACTGGGCGGGCTGGGCGAAGCTAACTAGCAAGCTTGGCTCTAAAGTGCAGCTTGTGGGCGACGATCTATTTGTAACGAACGAGAAAATTTTACGCGAAGGTATAGCCAAAGGCGTAGGCAACGCGATTTTGATCAAGCCAAATCAAATCGGCACCGTAAGCCAAACTATGCAGACGATCCGCCTAGCGCAGCGCAAAGGCTACCGCTGCGTGATGAGCCACAGAAGCGGCGAGAGCGAGGATAGCTTTATCGCGGACTTCGCCGTCGCGATGAATACGGGTCAAATCAAAACTGGCGCGACCTCAAGAAGCGAACGCAACGCCAAATACAACCGCCTGCTTGAGATCGAGCGCGAGACAGATGAGTTTTTAGGAAGCCGAATTTAAAATGTTTTTTAAAAAAAAGTCCAAGCGGGGCTTAAAAGGTAGCGCGCAGTGCACCTATGCGGACGGAGCGGATTATACGGACACGCAAGGCAGATATTCAGACGCAGACTTTGACGAGGACGATTTTTTTGACGATGATGAATTTTATAGCGATGAAAATTTTGGCGGAGGCTTTAGCGCAGTAGGGGCTGGCTTCCGGAAAAATCGCAACGGAGCTTCGCGCGGTATAGACGAAACAGGCTCTGCCTCTGAAGCCACAAGTGGCAACTCTAATTTAAGCAGCAAAAGCTCCGCTGCAAGCGGAAACTACGAAGGCAGCGCGCAAGCGGACGCGGGCTTTTACAGCGCGGAATTTATTGGGGGCGGCGATTTAAAGAGTGCAGAATTATACGCGAAAGAAAACTGCTTCCCAAACGACGCGGGTTTTGCGGCTCAAAGTGCAGACTACGGCTTTAATGGCACGGGCTTTGCGGCACAAGACATAAATCCTGCCGCGCAAGGATTTTCTTTTATGCCGCAAAACGCAGATCCTGCCGCTAAAAAAGCTTTAAAAAAGCGTAAAAATTTAAAAGAACGGCTGAATTTTATCAATCCGTTTTCACCTCTTAAGCAGATTTTTGCAGCTCTTGCGCTGATCGTCTGCGTTGTTTTTGCGGGCATCTTCGTGGGTGACGTGCTGTTTGGCAAACGATCGTTTGAAGTGCTGCGCCAGCTGCAAAAGGAGAAGGCGTTTTTATTCACCGACGTCGAGCGGCTAAAAGAAGAAAACGCCGAACTGCAAAAGCTTTATTTAGAGCGTCGCTCGCTCGATCCGGACCTTAAAAAATGAGAAAAATTTTTTTGCTAATTTTAGGTCTTTGCGCTTTTTTAAACGCAGAGAATTTAAATAGCGCAAATTCCAACGCTACGAAACCAAACATCACCGCGGCAAAAGAGCAAAATTCTACCGATTTGGCGATTAAAGAGCCAAAAAAAGGTGCACAAAGCCCAAACGCTAAGCAAGCTGTAATGAAACCTGAAACATCTAAAAGCCCTACCGCAGCAATGCAAAAAAGCGCCGCAGAAGCAAATTTTAGCGTCAAAGCAAGCGTCACCAAAAAAGCCGTGAGCGTACAGCTCTCGCAGACCGAAAAAAAAGCTCCTGCGCCCCAAGCTGGCATTGGCGCTCCTTCGCAGGTTATAAAAACGGAGCTGAACTCTTCTGCGCAGCCTTCGGCTGCGATGCTTCCGCCTCCTGATGAGTTACCGATCGTGCCGGAAGTAAGCGAGCCAAATTCTACGATAATGCAAAATTTCAAGGCGGCACAGAATTCTACAGCTCAAAATTCTACGGTGCAAAACTCCACTATGCAACAAAACGCGCAATCTGCTCCGCAAAATTCCAATCCGGCGCAAAGCTCCGCCGCCACGCCACAAAATACGCCCGCGCCTAAAAATTTTACGCAGCAAACCTTTGCGCTTCCCTCCGACGCTCTTACGATCGAAAGCCTGATCGTGCGATATAGGGACGACGACGGGGTCCTGCACGAAAAGATCGTTGATATCAATCGCTCAATTGATTGGCACGATGATTTCGTGCTAAGCGCGAGCGCCAAACCCGCGCTACATAGGGCACTGGACGTTTCGGTTACTTCGACTGATCCAAATTTACAAAAGCAGGTCTCGCAAAGTGGCATCACACCTAGCTTCGCGCCGCGCCTAGAGCTGCCGTTAGAAACGCTTAAATTTGACGACGGATTAAAATTTGTCATCCGCAAAGACAGCGTGCAGCTCATCACCGCAGACGATTTCAAAAGCTCCGACGCAAATGCTTCGGGCACGCTTGAGGCGGAGTTTTGGCGCCAAGAGATCCCGCTTAGCGGCGCGAGCTTTGCTGTAAATATCGGCGGCTTTAGCGACATTAATGTCACTAAAGAGGACGGCTACTACCGCATCGGCGTGCGCTCGCATGAGGGCAATCTCAGCATCAGACGCAAAGATGGCGGGTATTTGATCTACAAAAATTCTAATTAAGGAGAGACTATGACACATTTAGAGATTATGAAATTTCGCCATGCATGCAAAATTTTTGACGAGAACAAAAAGATCGGTAAAGCCGATTTTGACGCCATTTTACAGGCAGGCATCTTAGCACCTAGTTCTACGGGGCTAGAGCAATGGGACTTTTTGGTTGTGCAAAACAAGGCGCTACGCGAGCAGATTCGCGAAAAATCGTGGAATCAGCCGCAGATCACCTCTTGCTCACATCTGGTCGTGATTTTAGCAAAGATCAAGGACATAAAGCTAGGAAGTGATTATATCGAGCGAATGATTACACGTAAAAAAGATGAAGCGCCTAAATATATCGGCGACAGGCATAAATTTTATCAAGATTTTTTAAGCGGTTATTTTCACAACGACGATGAGGAGCTATTTAATTGGTCGCACGCGCAGTGCATGTTCGCAGCACTTGCGATGATGAACGAGGCTGCAAGCCGCGGCATCGACAGCTGCCCGATAGAGGGCTTCGATCGCGCTGCGCTCGGAGAGATTTTGGATCTAAAATGGAATGAGCGCCGCGTGGCGCTGCTCGTGCCTTTCGGCTACCGCGTAAATCCGCAGCCGCAAAAGATCCGCCGCAGCATGGATGACGTAGTAAAGTGGATCGAATAAGCTAGCAAGCGCTTTTGAACCGCTAAGTTTAAGGTGCAATAAATTCCAAAGTTTAGTGCGAAAGCGTGGCGCGCGCATTTTTTAGGAATTTATAGCACTTTTGCCTTTCTTCTCGCTCATAAATTTTGTGCGGCGAGATTTAAAATTTTTTAGGATCTCAAAATAAAATCTATCTCAATAAACATACAGCTGCAAAACGACTTAAATTTTAAGACGGAATTTTAAAATTTCATCGCAAAATTCTGAGATATGCGCAAATTCTTAGCGGGCGCAAGAAAAGTTAGAATTTTTTGCTAAAATTTTGCGAAATTTACATAAGCAGGATCAAAAATGAAACTTCCCAAACAGCTTTTAGATCGTTACGGCGCCGAGCGTCAAAGCGCGGGCGAGGCTCAGCGGACGGCGAATGAGATCGCCTTTGCGCCGGTGGTCTTTCAAGTCTCGCGGCTGATGAAAAAATTTGGAATTTTAAGCGCGCTTAATGAGGCGCAGGGCGGGCTAAGCATAAGTGAGATCGTGCAGAAGACTTCGCTTAGCGAATACGCCGTAAAGCTGCTTTTGGAAAGCTCGCTTAGCATCGGCACGGTGCTGCTGTGCGGCGAGAAATTTCGGCTCAGCAAGGCGGGGTATTTTCTGCTCACCGACGAGATGGTGGGAGTGGATATGGACTTCATCCACGATGTGTGTTACGAGGGGCTCTTTAGGCTCGAAGAGACGCTAAAATCGGGCAAACCCGAGGGGCTAAAGGTCTTTGGGCAGTGGGCTACGATCTACGAGGCGCTTTCGCATCTGCCGCCGCACGTGCGCAAGAGCTGGCTCGCGTTTGATCATTTTTATTCGGATTTGGCGTTTGAGCCCGCGCTAGAGATCATTTTCTCGCGCAAGACAAATAAAATTTTAGACGTAGGCGGCAACACGGGGCGCTTTGCTAAGCGGTGCGTGGGCTACGACAAAAATGTGCGCGTCACGATAATGGATCTTGCGGGGCAGATCGCGCTGATGAAAGACGCCGTCGCAGGCGCGCAGGGCGCTGAGCGCATAGAGGGGCTTGCGGCCGATCTGCTAGATGCTGCTACGCGCTTTCCGCGCGGTTTTGACGCGATTTGGCTCAGTCAGTTTCTGGACTGCTTCGCAGAGGAGCAGATCGTAAGCATCCTCTCGCGTGCGGCGGAGTCGATGAGCGCGGAGGCGCGGCTTTATATTTTGGAGCCGTTTTGGGACAGGCAGCGCTACGAAACCGCTGCGTATAGCATGACGCAGATCAGCGTGTATTTCGCCGCTATGGCAAACGGCAATAGCAAAATTTATCACTCGGACGATATGATTAAATTTGCGCAGCGCGCGGGGCTTAAAATTTCACGTATTCACGACGGACTCGGCGTCGGACACACGTTGCTGTGCTGCGAAAGGGCGCGATGATGGACGCACGAAGCTTAAGCGCGCGGTTAAATAAGCCGATTAAAATTTTACTAGTACTACTTGGAGTCGGAATTTTGGCAAACGTGGCGGTGGAATTTTATGCAGAGAAACAACGCGGCGAGCTAGAGCGAAACTTCTGCGAAAGCAAGCGGGTGCGAGATACGCTAGCGCGGATAAACGAGGGCGCGCCGCGCAGGATCGACGATGCTACGACCCTAAAAGGCGCCGCATGCGAAGAGGGTAGCTTCATATACGATTACGCGCTAAATAGCTCGTCAAATTTAGATCTTAGCGCGCTGGATGCGGGTGATGCGGAAATTTTAAAAGAGATGCTGTTTGCTAAAGCGAAAGCCGGCTTTTGCAGCGCGGAATTTTCGCGGCGCCTGCGGGAGCTTGGTAAAACGATGGTGCTAAATTACGAGATAGAGGGCTTGCCGCCGATAAAAATCGCGCTAGATAAAAACGCTTGCGAAAGATAATCCGCAAAGAGCTGCAGAGGAAAATGCCCGCAAAGCTTACGGGCATTTTGAAATTTTAGAATTTGAATTAGTTGCAATCGCTAGGTTTAAATTCTACCCGCATAAATTCCGAGCCGTTTTTTAGCTTGTAGACCCACACTGCGCTGTTTATCAAGGAGTGCATAACCTTCATATTCTCGCAAAAAATCTGTTTATTTTGGCTGCCTACGACGTTTTGCATTACGTTTTTTTGCGTATCGTTGATACTGTCAAATTTTAGCCCCATGCCGTCGTTTAGCTCGTAGTTGTAGATAAAAGTACCGTCTTTGCACTCGGCACCCGTTAAAGTGGTAATCTCATCGACTCTCAGCGGCGCACTCTTATTGATACCTTCCACGGCGGCTTTGAGTTGGACATTATCGCAGCTTGGTGCCGCAAAAAGCGCTCCGCAAACAAGCGGAAGTAGTAGAAATTTTTTCATTTCATCTCCTTGCAAAATTTTCAGAATGATACAAAAATTAATATTAATGAATGCTTTAAATTTACAAAGATAAATTCCGCTTTGCCGCACCCTAAATTTTAAAATTTCGCGTTATTTTTGCCGCCTTGCCGCGCATGCCCACAAAACATCAGCGCTGATGCAAAGGACCGCCGGCAAGGCGTCCGCTGCCTTGCTTAGAGCTTAGATGCGGCAAATTTATGCATGCTAGCGAAACGAGCGAGCTTTTAGCCTTTGAACGAGCTTTAGAGTTTTAAATTTAGGCTTGCTTTCACGCTTTTAAATTTAGATTTGTCCCACACGGGCGCGCCGTTGTCGCGGATATACTTTGCGTTTCGGCTTTTAAATTTGGATTTGCATGCTCCGTATTTTGGAGTATCACAGCCTTTAAAATTTCGCAAAATTTCGGTGCGTCGCTCAGCTTTAAAATTTTGCGAAATTACAGCGCATGGCTCACAGGCGGGCTTTAAATTTAGGTTCGCTCCGCCCGCCCGTGAGCTTTAAATTTAAATTCGCGTCGCCGTCTTGCGATACGCCGCCAAGAACCCCACGTAAAAAGCGCCGCACCGACCGCTAGCGACGAAGTGGGGGAGCGAGCCGATGCGAATTTAAAATTTTACTTCGCGGCGTCGATTGCGCTCAAAATCTCTCTGGCGTGCACGGCGTAGTCGTTCGCCATCGCCTTTTGGAAGATCCCGCCGATCTGTGCGTACGAGCCCTGACCGCCGCCGAAAAACTCCTCCTCGCCGAAGTTGCGCTCGTTTACGGCGATATTTTGGTTGTAGATCGGCTTTCCGTTTTTAAACATTTTTAGGCGTAGATTGTAGCGCACATAGGGCTTTGCCGAAACGTCGATGCCGTCGGAGCTGTAAAAGCCAAAGCCGAATGAGCTAAGCTCAGGCGCGATGACGAGCCCTTTGCCTTGCAGCGCTTTTTCGTCGTCGGTGACGCTCACGCGCCTTAGGTAGGTGCCGAAGAAGCGCTTTGCCTCGCCTGCGACGAACTCACCGACATCGATTTTAAGCTCATCGTCTCTGCCTAGCTTCGAGCTTGCGACGTAGCTTTTTGTCCCCATTAGCTCGCCAGGGATGTAAATGAGCGCACTTTGCATGGCGTTGGTCGCGCTTATAGTGTCGTCAAACGGCGCTACGTCCGCGTTTTGATTAAACTGCGCCTCATATGCGCAACCGCTAAATAGCGCGCAAAATATTGCGGCTAGAAAGAAATTTTTCATTGTTTGCTCCGTGTAAAAATTTTTGTAATTCTACCCCGCGGGTCTAAATTTTACGCTGAAACGGACGGAATCGCTCTTTAATCCAAGCTAAAAAATCGCCTAAGCTTTCGCTTAAACGTGTCTTTTGGAATTTGCGTATCGCTAAAATCATCGCTCCAAATTTCATTTTTATCGGTAAATAAGCCTTTATTCTGTGCCTGCGGCATAAAGACTACTTTGTCTGCAACTTGGACGCCTTTTTGCTTAAAATACTCTAGTATCTCATCCAGATCTCGCCTAGAATATATATTTATAAGGAAGTAATTTCTATTTTTGAACCTTAGCACGATATTTTTGCGGATTAAGCCCAAAGGCTCATCCGCTCTTATCAGCATATAAATTTTAAACGGCAAGATGAACAATATGAAATTTATCGTATGATATAAAAACAATACAACCTTTCCTATGTGTACCCCTATGGACGACTTTTTATACAGCTCGTATGACGAAAAATAGTGAAATCTTCCGTAGCTATCATATAGCTCTGATATAATGCAAAAACTTACCTTATCTATATCGCAGGCATCGCAAATTTTTATTACTTCCTCTTTCTTGACAAAATAAAAATCATTTAGCGCCTGATTTAGCGATCCGGGCTTATCGTCGAAAGCATTTATATAGCTGATTTTATTATTTTCCAATAAAAAATACGCGGGACTGCCCTTTCTTTTAATAGGCCAAAGTAATGTAGCCGGCAACAATAAAAAGACCACTACGATAAACATAACTAAATCGGCACTAAAATGCGTGTAAAATTTCAAGTTTAACGGAGTAACTTCTAGATTGAATATTTTATATAGGCAACCGAGTGAAAGAAAAAGAACGATATTGTTTTGAAAGTAAACCGCCCTATCTATGATTTTGATCGGCTCTTTGTCGTAGTCCCTCATAAAATTCCTTTTCGGTATGATTTTTGACGAAGCGCATTTTATCACCGCCTCGCTTTCGACGCGTTTAAGAGCGCAGGATATTTGCATAGGCGCTTGCGGCGAGGCGAGTTGCGACAAGCCGTGGTTATCTCAGTCAAGCAGACACTAGCAACTCATCTGAAGCTACTTAGAGGATTGCTTCGGGTGCCGAGCGATCTCATCTGCGACTGCTTCGAGGACTGCTTCGAGTACCGAGAGATCCCATCTACGATTGCTGTGAGTAGAATTTTGCTCGAAATCTAGCCTCAATCTCGCCGCGAAATACTCGCGCAGCATCCGCCTTTGTGCTTCGTTTACGTTTAGCTTTATCCAGACATCCAGCGGGTCTAAATTTTACGCTGAAAACCGAAAAATTTCACGCCTTAATGTCGTAGCTGAAATTTTTCAAAAAATATATGCGTAAAGCTTCGCGCTCGGCGCGGCTAGGACGGATGCAAAAAAATACCGCCGCGCCCGTATCGTCCCTCCCGCGCAGTAGCAGGCAATCGCGCAGTCGTAGCCCCGCTCGTCCGTCTAGCCTTCGCGCGACGACGAGCTTTGAAGCGATCAAAATCGCAAAAATGCCCGCTGCTGCATAGATCGCAGCCTCGGCAAAGCCGAATTTGATCGTCAAAAACACGCCCGCGGCGTATGCGAAAAGAAGCAAGAATTTTAAAATTTCTTGCAGTTTCAAAAACCGTTCGTAGCTTAGAAACGGCACGCGAAACGTCCGCACGAAGCCGAGCGACGGCTCTATCAGATCGACGCATCCAAGCATAAGATCGTATTTGTCTAACCCTCTGCGAAAGGATATTTTAAGCTCGTCAAATTCCACGCGCGCCGCCTCTTTGCTGCCGCTTCGCAAATAAAGTAACGCCAAAAACAAAAAAACGATCGTCAGGCTGGGCTTGGCTCGCTGTGAGCGTAGCGGGCTGTCCGTGTAAAACAGCTCCCCCGATCCGCCGATGTCCAAAGAGATAAAAATGCAAAAAAACGCAAGGATAGAGGCGGAGAAAATTTTATAAAACGTATCGTCGCAGATGAGGCTGAATTCGGGCTTTTGCATTAGTTTTTGTATAGCGGCGCGTCGGTGATTTTAAATCTAAATTTATTGCCCGCGCCGATAAATTTCACGAAGCTCGCTACGTCAAAGCCCTGCTGCGGCGCGCTTAGCGGCGGCTTGGCAAGGATCTCGAAGCTTAGCCCCGCGTAGTTAAAAAACTTGCCGCAGCGCCGAAAGCCGTGCCTGCCGTAGAATTCTATGCGGCGCAGGCGCTGCGCGAGATTGGGTGCGTCCTCGTGCGGCGGCTCGACGTCAAGGACGATTTGCGCGCGCGGATTTTGCTCGGAGATGAGCGCGAGCAGCCTTGAGCCGATCCCCAGCCCGCGAAATTTCGCATCAATGCCGAGGTAGGCCACGTAAAAAATCTCGCTCTCTCCGCCGCTTGAAATTTCGCCCTCATTGTAGCGCGAAATTTCGCTTTCCGCGGTACCTGACGAAATTTTACCCTCTGCAGCGCTTGATGAAATTTCATCCCTTCTGACGCTTGATGAAATTTCGCTGCTCGCACCGCAAATCAAACGGTCCGCGTCGATCGGAATTTTGCTATCTGCGCTCGCATTTAAAATTTCATCGCCGCTAAAAGGCTGCGCTTTTTGGCTCGGGTTTTTGCCGCTAGCAACGCTAAAAAATTTTGCCTCTGAAAATTTTACTTTGCCACTTGGGATTTCATCCTCTGCGCCTTCAAATTCTGCGCCGCTATGGGCTTTGGATCTTAAAATTTTATCCGCATTTAATCGAGGCGGAGGCTGTTTGTGGTGCGAAACCGCGCGCTTGTATGTTTGCTCGGTCCTATAGACGCAAAACCCCACCAGCTCCTCGCCGCTTAAATTTTGCGCCGCCGCATTGAAATTTTCGCTTGCCTCCGCGCTGGGATTTTTACTTTCCAAGCTGGATTTTTCACACGTCGCACTGGATTTTTTACCTATCACGCTGCGATTTTTGGAATTCAAAGAGGCTAATTCTGCCGTGTTGCGGTTAGCCGCATCGGAATTTTTACCCGCAGCATCGCGATCTTGGCTAGCTTCGCCGCGATCCTGCAGCGCGCATAAATTTTCGCTCGCCGCCGCGTAATGCTTATCACTCGCGCCGCCAGCGACCAGGGCAGTAAAATCCTCGAAAATCGCCGCGATTTCAAGCTGTCCTTTGCGCGACATTTTTAAGAAATTTTTTATGCTGATACGCTCGATTTCGGGGAACGCCGCGACGTTGATCGCCTCTATGCGCGCGATCAGCGCCGAGTCCTCGCCGATACGCTCAAGTCTCATTTTGCTCTCCTTGTCGCGATAGGCTTACCGCGTAAATTTAAAATTTGCCCGCCTCGCTCGCGGGAATTTCATCGCTCGACCCTTAAATTTAATGAAATTCCGCGAAATTTAAGGGACCGCCCGTCTAAATTTAATCCTCGCCGTAAATTCGCTTTAAATTCCCCAGCGTCGCGCTCGCGTTTAGTAGCAGCGCATCGGCGATCACCAGCCGCGCCATTGCGGTAGCTACGACGCTGCCGCGCACGGCGATACACGGATCGTGCCGCCCGCGCAGCTCGCAGACCGCGTCCGCGCCGCGCACGTCGACGCTGCGTTGCGCCATGAAAATGCTCGGAGTGGGCTTAAAATGCGTCGCAATCTCGATCGGCGCGCCGCTACTTATGCCGCCTAGGATCCCGCCTGCGTTGTTGCTTACGAAATTTGCGCCGATCTTGCCGCCGTTGGTGCGGATCGCATCCTTACTAGCGCGCATAAAATCGTTATTTTCGCTACCTTTTAGCGTGCTTGCCTTCACTCCCGCGCCGATCTGCACGGCCTTTACGCCGTTTATGCCCATTAGCGCGCCCGCAAGCGCCGCATCCAGCTTGCCGTACAGCGGCTCGCCGAGCCCAGCAGGCACGCCCGTAACGCGCGTTATCACGCAGCCGCCGATACTATCGCCAGCATTTTTGACGCTTAGAATTAGCTCCTTTTGCGCGCCCTCCACAGCGGGATCGAGCGCGAAAATTTCGCTGTTTTGCGCAAAGTCGAAGTCTAAATTTCCCGCGTAAATTTCGCCCACGCCGTAAATTCCGCTTTTTACGGAAATTTTAAAGTGATCTAGCAGGATTTGTGCAAACGCTCCCGCGGCCACGCGCACGGCGGTTTCGCGCGCGCTTGCCCGCCCGCCGCCTCGGTAATCGCGCAGTCCGTATTTGGCAAAATACGTAAAATCGGCGTGTGCGGGGCGGAAAACATCCCTTAGCTCTTCGTAGTCCTTCGAGTGCTGGTTTGCGTTGCGGATGATAAATCCGATCGGCGTGCCGGTGCTGCGTCCGTCAAAAATCCCGCTTAAAATTTCGATCTCGTCGGCTTCTTTGCGCGGCGTAGCGTATTTGCCGCCTGGCTTGCGGCGATCAAGCTCGCTTTGGATATTTGAAAGCTCGATCTCCACGCCAGCCGGCAATCCGTCCAAAACGCCGCCGATCGCCGCGCCGTGACTCTCACCGAAGGTGCTAAGGCGCAATCTCTCGCCGAAGGTATTCATAACGCGTCTCCTTGATCGCTATCGCGTCCATTTTGTTCGGCGTTTTTGTTTCGCTCATTGCTTCTTTTAGTGTTCGGCGTGCCGCTAGGTACGCCGGTGCGGTCGCTCTTTTTGCTATCCTGCACCCGTCCGTCGCCATTTCGCGAGCCTTTTTTGTCGTCCTGAGCGCGATTTGCACCGCTTTGTGCGTCGCCGCATGCTGTTTGCTCACTATTTTGCGCGCCAGTACCGTGCGAGGCGCCGTTTTGTAAAAGCTCGATCGCGATTTGAGCGCATTTTTGCTCGGCCTCCTTTTTGCTCGCTCCCACGGCGGATGAGAGCCGCTTGCCGCTAACAAGCGCCGCCATTTCGAAGCTTTTTTTATGATCGGGGCCGCTCGAGCCTAAAAGGATATATTCGGGCGTGACGCCGAATTTTGCCTGCGTGAGCTCTTGCAGCGCGGTTTTGTAGTCTCGCACGAGCTCGTTAAAGCTGATGCGCGGATAGAGGATTTCTAAAATCGCAGTCGCGATGCGGGCGGTATTTTGCAGCCCGCTCTCAAGATAGACGGCGCCCATTATCGCCTCAAACGCGTCCGAAAGCAGCGATGGTTTCTCGCGCCCGCCGTTGCGCTCCTCGGACAGCGACATATTCAGGTTCTCGCCGATGCCCAAAAATTTTGCAAATTTAGAAAAGCTGCTTTCGTTTACGAGTGCGGCGCGCAGCTTGCTCAGATCGCCCTCATCGCTACTAAATTTTTTGAAAAGATACTCGCCCACGATCAGATCCATCACCGCATCGCCTAAAAATTCCAGTCTCTCGTTGTTATGTCCGTTTTTGGCGCTTTTGTGCGTAAGAGCGATTTTGAGGTGGGTTAAATTTTTAAATTTATAGCCCAGTTTTTCTTGTAATTTTTCTAAATTTTGCATCTTTACCCTTTATTATAAAATTTTGCGAAATCAGCAGCGGCTCACACGCAAACGGCATCCGGTGCGAACAAAACCCGCACAAGCGAAACGAACGCGAGCAGGACCTGCGCCAAATTTGCGCTAACGCGGCGAATGAAGCGTACTAGCGACGATCTGCGACGAATAAAATTTAAACGTACCCGCTAATTCTAACGCAAACCGCGCCGAAGCTCGCTCGCCGCAAATTTAATCCTCGCCAAAAACGCGCCTGCCCTCAAATACGAGAGCTCGATTGCGTGAACAAATGCGCTAAAACAGGCTTCGGGCGATAAAATTTACGCCGAAGCGGCTCTACGCGTAAAGCAAACGTGGGCAAATCCATGCTTAATCCGCGTAACCGCAAGCTTCGCCGCAGAATTTTAGCCCCTTATCGCTTCCGCCGCCGCGCGAGCCATAGCATCGCACTCCTCGTTTTGCGGATGACCCGCATGCCCCTTGACCCAGGAGGCCTTGATCTCGTGAGGCGCCGCCGCCGCAAGGTATCTGCGCCACAGATCCGCGTTTTTCTTGCCCTTAAAATCGGTAACGACCCACTTTGCGAGCCAGGAGCTTATCGCTTTAACGACATACTCGCTATCGGTAAAAAGCTCGACGCGGCAGGGCTGCTTAAGCGCGCTCAGCCCCATTATAGCGGCGGTTAGCTCCATTTGATTATTTGTCGTCATCGCTTCCGCGCCGCTTGCCTTTTTTATCGCGTTGCCGTATTGCAAGATATAAGCCCAGCCGCCTGCTCCGGGGTTTCCGAGGCAGCTGCCGTCGCTAAAAAGTTTGACCGATTTCACCGGTTTTCTCCGAAATTTGCGCTCTGATCTCCATGCTACCTAGCTCGTAGCAGACCGGGCAGCGGTGCGAAAAAAGCCCCACCGAGCTTTTGCACTTCGCACAGGTGTAGCTAAAGCTAAGCCCGGCGTCCTCAAAGCCCGCGTCTTTCATAGCCATAAGCGCGTTGATCTCAAAAATTTTACTCGCGCTCTGCGGCTTTTGATCGCTTTTTCCAAGCGCGTAAAAAAGCGCGTTGTACTCCGCATCCTGCGTATTTACCGCCGCAGGGAAATCATAGATCAGATCAATTGCCTGCTCGATCGGCGGGAAGCGGTCAAAGCCCTCCATAGGCTCTTTGTTTTTGATAAAAAGCTCCATGCAGAACCGCCCCGCGCCTTTGAAGTTTAGCTTTGAAATTTTAGCGATCTTCTTGTTAAACGGCGTATTTGCGTCGTTTGCGATGATCTGGGCGCGCTCGAACTGGCTTTGAGCATATACTTCGGCATCCTGTTCGCGCAGCGCGTCAAGCACCTCAAGTGCCTCATTAAAGCGCTTCAGCCGCTCATAAATCACCGTAAGATGCGTAAGGGCCTCTTTGTTTCTGGGGCGCAGCTTCAGCGCCTGTAAAAATACCTCTTCGGCGCGCCCTAAAAAGCCCGCTTTGAAATATACGATACCGAGATTGGTAAGGATAAACTCCCTCTGTACGCCGCCGCTAGCCTTACTTAGCGCGATTAGATAAATTTCTATCGCGCGCTCGAAGTCGCCGCTTTTGACGAAAGAGCTAGCTAAAATTCCAAGCGTCGGGATGTCTATTTGCGGGCTTGCTAAAAGTTGCCTGTGCTCCGAGCTAAGCGCGTCTAGGGTGTCAAATTTTTTGATGAAATTCTCTAAGCTCTGCCTCTCGTTTTTTTTAGAAAAAACTCCCCAAATGTAGCTTAGAATCGACACTAGCAAGATTATGCTTATTAGCATGATAAGCCCGAAAATCGGATCGCGATCGTCTAAGAAAAAATTATCCAAATCAAACCTCGTCGCAAAAATAAAGGGCAATTATAGCAAAGTGCGGGTATAATTTCGCTTATGATTAAAAACGAAAGCATAGAAAATCTGCTGGCCACCGTAGATATCGTAGACGTCGTAGAAAAATATGTCCCGCTTAAGCGCAGCGGCGCAAATTTCGTGGGCGTCTGCCCCTTCCACGACGATTCGCACCCGAGCATGAGCGTGAGCTCCAAGCTTGGAATTTTTCACTGTTTTTCGTGCAAAGCGGGCGGTAACGCGATTAAATTTATCCAAGATTACGAAAAGATAAGCTTCCCAGAAGCGGTCGAAAAGCTTGCGGGGATGTATAATTTCGCGCTGCAATACACCGGCGCCAAAGTCCAGGAGCGCAGCGAAGAGAAGAAGGTGCTCAGGATTTTAAACGCCTACTACCAAAGCTGCCTTTATCAAAATCCTGCCGCCGTGAAATACCTGCACGATCGCGGCCTAAGCGATCAAAGCATTCGCAAATTCGGCCTTGGATACGCAGGAGCTAGCGCGCAGACGATCAGAGTTTTGCAAAACGAAGAAATTCCGCCGCAAGACGCGTTAAATGCGGGCGCGGTGAAGCAAAACGAGCGCGGGCTCTACGCAAGCTTCATCGAGCGCATTACCTTTCCGATCTACAACCACGCAAGCAAGCTCGTGGGTTTCGGCGGTCGTACGATAAGCGATAACCCCGCCAAATACGTCAATTCGCCGCAGTGCGCACTGTTTGATAAATCTAAAATTTTCTACGCATTCGACCTTGCGAAAAAAAGTGCAATCGCCAAAAAAACCCTCATCATCACCGAGGGCTACATGGACGTTATCATGCTTCATCAAGCGGGCATCGATAACGCCGTAGCGGTGCTCGGCACGGCGCTGACGCCCGCTCATCTGCCGCTTATAAAGCGCGCGGAGCTTAACGTCGTGCTTAGCTTCGACGGCGACGCCGCGGGCATCAATGCGGCGATAAAATCGGCGCGGCTTTTGTGCCTGAATAAGATCGACTCAAGCGTCGCTATAATCGGCGGTGGCGCCGATCCCGCGGATATGATTGCGGCGGGCAAGGTGCGCGAGCTAGAGCAAATTTATGCTAGCGGCATGGAGAGCGGGGAGTTTCTGATCCGAAGAATCGCTAAAAAATACGACCTCGCCCGCCCCGTGCAAAAAGAAGCGGCGCTAAATGAGATCAAAGAATTTACCGCAGCGCTCGGCCCCGTGCTCGCCGAGTCCTATCAGAGCTTAGTGGCGCAAATTTTAAATGTCTCGCCCGCTTCGTTCAATCTTGCTGACGGCGGTAAAAATTTCGGCGCGGGCTTTGAGGGGCGAAATTTTAGCGAGGGCGGGAGCTTCGGCTCTCGCGATTTCAGCTCTTACGAGGGGCGCGGCGCAGACGGCAGGGGCGGTGCGAGCAGGGGTTTAAACGGCGGAAATTTTGATCGCGAGCAAAACACGGCGCGCTACGAAAGCTCTGCGCCGCCTGCGGCTTCGGCGAGGAGCGGGCGGACGCTACTGCGCCGCAAGGAGATCGCGGAGCTTCAGATCATAAAATCGATGCTGCTCGATGGCGAGATGGCGGAGCTCGGGCTCGGCTGCTTGGAGCGGCGTGATTTTCGCATGCACGGCGATATTTTCGAGGCGTTTTTGGCTTTCTCTCGTAGCGGCGGGAATTTTAAAAATTTCATCGCGGGCGAGGACGGCAATGTAGACAGCGCTCCCGAAAATTTTACCGCAGGCGGCGCAGGAGAAAATTTTATCCGTAGCGAGAGCGTAAATTTAAAAAGCGGCGAGAATTCTAGCGAGCAAAATTTTATCAGGCAAGCCTCCGCAGGCGCCGTAAATTTAAAAGGCTCCTCCGCGCAGCAGGGCGCAAACGGCGGCGAGAAGCAAGAAGTAAACAACGTCGCGAAGCAAGGCGAGAGGGAAGCCGCCGCTCAAAATGTTCAAAACGCCGAAACCGAAGCCCGCGAAAATCTGTGCGCGCTCGCACTGGACGATGAAATTTTGCCGATCGGCGGTACGGCGCTTTTTAATGACGCGTGCAAAATTTTACGCCGCAACGCCCTGCAAGATCTGATGCAAAAGCTCAAAAACTCCGACGCGCCCGACAAGATCGAGCGAATCTTGGAGTATCAAAAAAAGATCAATCAACTCAAGTAAAGGAACGAAATGAAGGCATTGGCGCTCTTTAGCGGCGGGCTTGATTCAATGCTCGCGGTCAAACTCATCGTCTCGCAAGGCATTGAGGTGCTCGCGCTGAATATGGATATCGGATTTGGCGGCAAGGACGATAAGAGCGAGATCATGCGCCGCAGAGCCGCAGCCGCGGGGGCGGATTTTAAAAGCGTCGATATCAGAAGCGAATATCTACGTCAGGTACTTTTCGAGCCCAAATACGGCTACGGCAAGCACTTCAACCCCTGCATCGACTGCCACGGATATATGTTTAAGACCGCGCTTGCGATGCTGCAAAGCGAAGGGGCGAGCTTCATCATCACGGGCGAGGTGCTCGGACAGCGCCCGATGAGCCAGCGCGCGCAGGCTCTAGCTCAGGTCGGCGGGCTTAGCGGCGATGAGGAGGGGCTGATCCTACGTCCGCTGTGCGCGAAGCTGCTGCCGCCCACGACGCCCGAGATCAAGGGCTGGGTAGATAGGGGCGCGCTGCTTGACATCAGCGGGCGCGGGCGGGCTAGACAGATGCAGCTGGCGGCAGAATTCGGCTTTGAGGACTATGAAACGCCCGCGGGAGGCTGTCTGCTGACCGTGCAGAGCTTTAGCGAGCGGATCAAGGATGCGGTAAAATTTGAAAAGATCGAAACGCCCGCGGACGCTGAAATTTTAAAATTCGGGCGTCATCTGCGCCTGCCTGAGGGTGCTAAGCTCATAATCGGACGAGATGAGAGCGACAACAAAAAGCTTGCCGCAGTGCAAAATCCAAAATTTAGCGAGATAAAATTTAAAGATGACGTCGTGGGCGCGCTAAGCCTGCTAAGCAGGGGCGCGAGCGAGGCAGATAGAGAGCTTGCAGCGAGGCTGGCGCTAACATACGCCAAAACGGGCGCCGCGCGCCGCTACCTCGTGCTCATAGACGGCAGCGAGCTGAGCGCAAGCCCCTTTGAGAGCAAGGATGCCGCCCGCGAGTATTTTGTATGATAAGCCATGTCAATAAATATAGGGATTGGAGTGCAATATGAAGCTTGAACGTTTTCCTGGCATAAACATTATAGTTGAAGAAAAACGTGTTATTTTCGAATTAAAAATTAAAAACCAAAAATCTGTATATATGTGCCACCCATTTACAAATAACACTGGAGATATTGCGTTTGTTGATAGCATAAAATTCTTAGAATTATGACGTAATAGTAAAATTGATGTAGATAAAGAAATAAGCAATAAAAGGGAAGATGGTTGGCGAAACAATTACAAATATAGTTGGGCAGAAGAGGGCTTTAAACAGGGTCTTGGTAATACTGTGCCATTGGCTAGAGTTTGTTGTTATTCTGATGAGTATTATGTACCAATAAAAGTAAGATGTATTCCGTTTTTTAAAAAGAATTATGTGAAAGAAACAAAATACGCTTGTTCATTTTCTGACGGAATAACACGTACTATTTGGCTGCTTTCTAATGGAGCAAAATCATTTCCAGTACATTTAAGCTCCTCCGATGAGACAAAAATATTGGTAAAATTTGCAGGTATTACAGAAAATTCTTATTATATAAAGATAGAAATTCAAAGTGAACTGAATTTATGGGATAAGAAATGATATATAAAATTTTAGTCATAAATTTATGGAATTTTAGTTAAAATCCTTCTATCAAAATTTCGCGTAAAAGCTCTGCGAAAATGTCAAATTTAGGAGAATCCTTGAAGCTTCAAATGTCCTTGATGTCGGTTGCTTGCGTCATAATCATCCTGGCTGGTCTTAAAGCCGCGCAGGCTATCGTCGTGCCATTTTTGCTAGCTATTTTCATCACGGTGCTCGTCTCGCCGCTGGTGCTTTATGTCCAAAAGATCCGCGTCGGGCGCGTCTTTAGTTTCCTCATCATTACCTTTGCCTTCGTGGCGATTATAGTGTTTTTCGGCGCAGTCATCTTCGATGCGATCAAGGAATTTTCAGCGCGCCTACCCGAGCTGCAAGCAAAATTTGAAGAGGTGCTAGGAGGCGTGAGTGCGAAGCTCTCTCTATTCGGCATAGAGCTTAACGCCGCAAGCCTAGGCATTGATCCGAGCGAAGCCGCCGCGCAGCTATCTGCACTACTGCGCAAAACAGGCTCGATAGTCTCGACGGGATTTTTCATTTTTATAATGGTTTCATTTATGGTCTTTGAAAGCTCTGTGATCGACGAAAAAATCCGCTATTTTTCGCAAAGTAGCCGTGCTACGCACACTTTCGTGAAGAAATTTGCCTCCAGCCTCAAAAAATATCTGCTAATTAAAACTATCGCTTCAGCTTGCACCGGTGCGCTCATCGGGCTCGGACTATGGGCGCTCGGAGTTCCGTATGCCGCGCTGTGGGGGATTTTAGCCTTCGTACTAAATTTCATCCCAACCATCGGCTCGATCGTAGCGGTCTTTCCGACGCTTTTCGTGACATTAGCTACGATGGATATAAGCTCTAGCATCTGGACTATCGCAATCTATTTGGTCGTAAACGTAGCGATCGGAAATATCATCGAGCCACGATTTTTAGGGCAAGGGCTCGGACTTTCAACGATCAGCGTGCTTGCGGGGCTACTGCTGTGGGGCTTCGTGCTTGGTATCGGCGGGCTATTTTTGGCTGTGCCGCTTACGATGAGCTTGCAAATCGCGCTTGCCTCAAACGACAAAACACGCTTCATTGCGACTCTATTAAGCAACAAGGTCGAAAGATAAAGCGAAATTCCGCGGAATTTTAAAATTCTATAAATTCTAGCTTGAGCGCGCTCAAGAGTATTTTTGTCTCTTTTAGATAAAATCCGCCCAAAGGATCAAATATGACTAGCGAAAAATTTATTTACGAAGTAAACACGGTGACGAAATTTATCCAAATTTACTGCGATGGCAAGCATGCGGATGCGCCTAAAAAAGACGGTGCCGTGCTTCATGACTACAAAGACGATAAGGGGCTCGTGCAAACGCACTTTCATCTGTGCGCGGACTGCGAGCGGATGCTACGTTACGCCTACGCGCGCCTGCGCGCCTGCCCGCATATCGAAAAACCGCGTTGTCACCACTGCCCGCATCCGTGCTACGAGCGCGAAATGTGGGTGAATATGGCTAAGATGATGAAATATAGCGGCATGAAGCTTGGGCTTACGAAGATCAAAAAGCTTTTTTCGTTTAAAAAAAGCTAACTTTCGCTGGCAATTTAGCTTGAGTTTGCGGGTAAAATTTATCTCTGCAAACCCGCTTCATCTCTACACAAAAAAGTATAAAAAAGCAGCGTGAGAACAAGCACAAAAAAGATATAAAAATCAATCAAAATGCTAAATCTTAGCGCGTAAATTCTACCTTGCAAACGCAAATCCTACGCAATCCTTGATAATAAATAATTAAATTTGAGTTTATAGTTTTAAGTTAGAATTGTACCCAATCAAAGGAGAAAATATGAAGGTCATTACCATCGCGGTCGTTAACGGCAGGGTCGTAAACGAAAAGGAATTAATCGCGTCCATCGCCGATTATGACGATTTTACCGCGGTTGCCGAACAAATCCGCAAAGGGCTGAAATCGAGGTATTTTACATCTAGAGAGCATGCGAGGATCTACAAAAAAATCAGCGTCGAGACGGGCTTTAGGCGCGTGCGATTCGACTACAAACCTTATAAAGATAAAATTTCAAACCTTATCGCCGAGGGCTACACCGTCAAGGCGATCCTAAAAAAGATCGGCGAGGAGGACGAAGCGTTCAAAAACGCCGTTACTGCGCCCGGGCTTACGCACTTCATCTCCGTGACGTTCAAAGATGAAAAAGCAAGACTTCGCGCAACCGCCAAAAAAAGCGAAGACTTTTTATACGCATATCGCTTCGAGATCAAAAAAATGCACTTCCAAGGCGTTAGCAATAAAGAAATTTTAAAATATATGAAAGCTCATTACGAAAAGGATTTTGCTAAAGTAAGCGAGCGCGATCTGGCGGCTTTTATCGAGGCAAACGCGGTGCTGGATACCGACCGCAAACTCTCGCTGTATAAAAAGCCGAGCCTTTACGATCCGCATTTTAGCGAGATTATGAAGCTTTACGCAAGCGGTATGCGAGTCTACGACATCTGGAAGACGCTTAAAGCCAAATACCCCGAGCTAGCCAAGCTTCAGGCGCCGAGCCTTTATCAGTTCATCGCAAATAACGCCCTTGGCAAAGCTAAATATATGCAAAAAGACTGATATGTCCGCACTTCTTTCAAATTTTACTTTCAAATTTAAAATTTCGCCGCGATAAAGATCGATGAAAGCCGGTGAAATTTCGATGAAAACCTGCGTCATTCTCTGTGGCGGCAAAAGCTCGCGTTTCGGCAGCGACAAAACGCTGTTTCCATTTCGCGGGCATCCCAGCATGACGCACTTTCTTTTCTCGCGCTTAAGCCGCGAGTTTGAGCGGGTTTTCGCCTGCGCCAAAAGCCCTAAATTTAACCCGCCGCTTCCTATGATTTACGATGAATTTGAGGATTTTTCGCCGATGGGCGCGCTGTATTCGGCGCTGAAACCATTTAGCGGCGAGCGCATTTTTATCATCCCCGCCGATATGCCATTTGTGGAAATTTCCACCATTCGCGCGCTTAGAGAGCAGGAGGGGCAAATTTGCGTAGCGGGCGATGACCTGCACAGACATAGCCTGTGCGGATTTTTTGACGCGGATCTCGCTCCGCGCGCGCTTGAGCTCTACCGCGCGAAAGAGCATAAGATCGGCGCGCTCATCGGATCTGCAAATTCCAAAGTGCTAAATTTCAAAAACAAAGAGCAGTTTTTAAATATAAATTATCAAAACGATTTAAAGGGCGTAGATGAAATTTAAAGCTTTAGCATTCGCGTTTTGCACCATGAGCCTAGCCGCGCAAGATCTATCCGAGCTATACGCAAAGGCTAGCGAATACGAGGCCAAGGGCGATTACAAAAACGCGATGATCTATTACAAAAAGATCGCCGCGGCAAGTCTAGCGGAAAGCGGCGAAAAGTCGCGCCGAAATTCAGCAAAAAATTCTACCTCGTCTGCAGAAAACCGCGCTGCGCACGACGATACCGCCATTTTAAGCTCTGCGCTGCCGCAAAATTCTTTCGCACAAAATTCCGCTGCGCCAAAACCTGTCGAGCCAAATTCCACTTCGTCAAATTTCGCAGACGCAGGCTCGGCTGCGTCAGGCTCCGCGTCAAATTTAGCATCATCGAATTCCGCCTCGCTCTCGCAGAATTCCACTGCATCAAATTCCGCGCCGCAAAGCGAGCAAAATGGCCGAAATTTCGGATTTTTAGGGCTTAAATACTACGAGCCGATCTATATGCTCTTTACTCACGATTTTAGCAAAAAACCTGATCGCAAGGCGGATGAGCTGCATTTTGAGTTTAGCTTTGAGCGGCCGATTACTTACGACGCGCTGGGCCTTGGAGAGAAATTTTCATTCGCTTACGCGCAAAATTCCTGGTGGCAGATCACGCAGGATAGCGCCCCCTTTCGCGAGAGTAACTACCGCCCCGAGCTCTACGTTAGCGCACCGGTACCGTTTGCGGATGAGCTAAAGATAGGCGCTCTGCACGAATCAAACGGCAAAGGCGGCGCAGAATCGCGCTCGTGGAACAAAGCCTACGTCCAAAGCACGTGGAGCGCGGGCGGATTTTCGATCACGCCTAGGGCGTGGTATGCCTTTTGGCTGGACCGCACGAACGAGGACATCGCGGATTATATGGGCTACGGCGATCTGCGCGCGTCATACACCTTCGGCAAGCAGCGACTTAGCGCTCTGTGGCGAAACAACCTCCATTTTGACGGCAGTAACCGCGGCGCGATCGAGCTGAACTACAGCTTCCCGATCTTTAATAGCGGATTTTACGGCTATCTGCGCTACTTCAACGGCTACGGCGAGAGCCTCGCGGACTACAAACGCAGCGTCAATAAGATCGGCATCGGACTTTCTTTCGTAGAATTTTAAGAGGCGAGCTTGGATCAAAAAGCTTGAAATTCTGCGGCAAAATTTTATTCGCGGTAGGGTAAATTTGCTGATCCTACGAAGATCTCGATAAAATTTGCTTTTGAAATTTTATCTGTGAAATTTTATTCTACGGCACGAGCGTAAAATTTATTCGCGACTATTACTCGGGTAAAATTTTATCCGCTGCATAGATACGGAGGATGGGATTCTATCCTCGCCGTGCCTTTTCCTCCGTGCCCGCATAAAATTTCACGCGCTAGCCAAACGGCGCGGAATTTTATCCGCACGAAATCTGAAATTCGCAGCTCTTTACTCCGCGCCGCTAAATTTTAAAAAGCAAAATTTAGCGGTGCAAATCGCCTTAAATTTTGCGGACGGAATTTCGCCTGCCGCACCGGATGCCCAACCGATAGAATTTCTTAGAAATTAATATTGTTTTAGCTAAAATCGCAGATTAAATTTTAAACAAAAGGATCAAAAAATGGCACAAATTCAAGAGGCCGAGCTCATCTGGAAAGACGGCAAGCTAATCCCTTGGGCAGAGGCCACTACTCACGTTTTGACGCACTCTTTGCACTATGGAAACGCCGTATTTGAAGGCGTGCGCGCCTATAAAACCGACAAAGGCTACGCGATTTTCCGCTTGGATGAGCACACTGCCCGTCTTGAAATTTCGGCAAAACTCTGCCTAATCAAGCTTCCGTTTAGCTTCGAGCAACTTCGTCAGGCCCAGATCGACGTCGTCGCGAAAAACCGCTTCGATCAGACCGTCTATATTCGCCCGCTAGCGTACTTCGGCTACGGCTCGATGGGTGTTTCATCTACGAACTGCCCGGTAAACGTCATCGTCGCAGCGTGGCAATGGGGCGCGTATATGGGCGAAGAGGCTCTACGCAAGGGTATCAAAGCCAAAATTTCATCGTGGATAAAGCCCGCGCAATTTTCGATGATGGCAAAAGCCAAAGCGAGCGCGAATTATTTCAACTCGCAGATGGCAAATTTCGAAGCGGTCGATGCGGGATACGATGAGGCGATACTGCTCGATCCGCAGGGCTTCGTCGCGGAGGGGCCGGGCGAGTGCCTATTTATCGTAAAAGAGGGCGTCATCATCACTCCGCCTAACGACACCAGCCTAGAGAGCATCACTCAAAACTCAGTCATAGAAATCGCGCACAGCTTGGGCTACGAAGTCCGCAGAGAGCGTATCGCTCGCGATCAGCTCTATGCGGCGGACGAGGCGTTTTTCACCGGCACCGCCGCGGAGGTCACGCCGATTAGCAACATAGACGGTAGGATCATCGGCAAGGGCGAGATGGGCGAGATCACGAGCCGCTTGCAAAAGGCGTATTTCGCGGTGGTCACGGGCAAAGACCCTAAATTTGAGCACTGGCTCACATACGTTAAATAAGGACGCGCATGCCAGCGGATTTGAATGATTATTTTAATAAGAAAAATGGCGATAAAAAAGGCGGGAATTTAAATTTTAAAATTCCTAATTTTGGAGGAATGGGCAAGTTTAGCGGCGTGATTTACGCAATTATCGCGATAATCGCGCTACTAGTGATCTCAAAACCCTTCGTCACGATCCAATCCGGCGAGGTGGGGATCAAGTCAAATTTAGGCAAATACGATCCGACGCCTCTTGGCGCGGGACTTCATTTTTTTGTGCCGTTCATACAGGATGTATTCGTCGTAGATACTCGCACACGTATCATCAACTACACCAGCAGCGAAGATATGAGCGCGGGTATCGCTACTAAAAGCGGCACCGCGGGCGGTATCATCAGCAAAAACTCGCTCTCGGTGCTAGACTCGCGAAATTTGCCCGTCAGCATCGACATCACCGTGCAATACAGGCTCAATGAAGCCACGGCGCCCAACACGATCGCCGAGTGGGGCTTTTTGTGGGAGGATAAGATCATCGATCCGCGCGTAAAGGACGTCGTGCGTAGCGTTATTGGAAACTATGCCGCCGAAGAGCTGCCTACCAAACGCGACGAGATCGCTAAAGCGATCGACGACGGCATCCGCAAAAATATCGAAGCACTGCCGAATTTACCCGTAGATCTGCTAGCCGTGCAGCTTCGCGAGATCATTTTGCCGGCGAAGGTAAAAGAGCAGATCGAGCGCGTGCAGATCGCCAAGCAAGAGGCTGAGCGCACTAAATACGAGGTCGAGCGCGCAAATCAAGAGGCGCTTAAAAGGGCTGCTCTTGCCAAAGGTAACGCAGACGCCGTCAAAATCGAGGCTCAAGGTCGTGCCGATGCCGCTAAGATCGAAGCCGACGCGCAAGCCTACGCTAACAAAGAGATCGCGAAGAGCTTGGACGCAAATCTTTTAAGCCTCAAGCAGATCGAGACGCAGGCTAAATTTAACGAGGCGTTGCGCGAAAACAGCGACGCGAAAATTTTCCTAACTCCTGGCGGCGCGGTGCCTAATATCTGGGTCGATACGAAAGATAAAGCAAAGCAAAGCGCCATCGAGCGGGAAAATTAAAATTTCAGGCGGACTATACGCCCCGATTTCGCGAACTAAATTTAATAGCGAGATTTAAAGCAAGCCCGCTCCGGGCGCATAAACTTAACTCGCGATTTCGCAAGTTAATATTAGCGACGAGCGCGATTGCTCGCGATTAGCAAAACTCACACTCGTCGCAGCTTAAGCCTAGCGGTCGCTTAAAATTTAGCCGCCAGGTTTACTCTTTAAATTTACGAGGCTCGCCGCTTCGTAAATTCATAACTCAAATTCCGCGTGCGGCGGCTAAATTTAAGGCGCGCGACTTCGTAAACTAAGGATCAAAGATGAAGGTAGATTGGCAAAAATTAGGCGGGCTGCTCCCCACGATCGTGCAGGACGCGGGTGACGGCGCGGTTTTGATGCTCGCGTATATGAATGAAGAAGCATTAAATTTAACACTGAGCACCGGCTACGCGCACTACTTTTCGCGCAGCAAGGGGCGTATCTGGAAAAAGGGCGAGAGCAGCGGGCACGTTCAGCTCGTGCGAGAGGCGTTTTTAGACTGCGATAACGACGCGCTGCTACTTAAAGTCGAGCAGTGCGGCGGATCCGCCTGCCACACGGGCTCGCGAAGCTGTTTTTTCAAAGAGATTTCGCTACAAAAAGGCGGCGAAAATTTCGATAGTTCGAACGCTTGCGGCACGGGAAATTTCTCAGAGTACGGATCTGCAACCACTCTCGCGCAGAAAAATTCCGCAAATTCCCGCGCAGAGCAGAATTCCGCTTCCTGCAACGGCTTGCAGAATTTAACGCCCAAAAATTCTACCGATTCCTGCGGTAAGCAAAATTCTGTAATGCAAAGCCCCGCTGCGACGAATTCTGTGTTCACAAATTCCGCCGCAGAGCGCAGCGAGCAAAATTTAGACGCCGCCGCGCAAAATTCCGCGCTCGAAAGCTCCGCAGAAAAAAACCCATACGGCATTTTGGACGAAATTTATCACGTCTGCTTGGATCGCAAGCTAAACGGTGAGCCTGCGCTCTCCTACGTCGCCTCGCTCTACGCGAAGGGCGAAAACGCCTATCTCAAAAAGATCGCCGAGGAGGCGTGCGAGTTCGCACTGGCGTGCAAGGACCTCTCGCGTAGCGAGCTTTACGTAGACGTCGCGCACGAGGGCTTCGGCGAACACAGAGCGGGCGAGCCGCGATACGACGTGATTTACGAGGGAGCGGATCTTTTATTTCACCTTCTGCTCGCACTTGCGGCGCACAATATCCACCCGGACGCCCTGCTTGACGAGCTAGCGCGCAGGCAAGGACAAAGCGGCATTGAAGAAAAGCGTCGCCGTGAAAAAAGCTAATTCTGCCTTGCGGCGACCGCGAGTTTATTTAGAGCAAAGCACGCCTGAAGCGAGCCGTAAAACTCAAAGGCGATTTTACGCTGTAAACGCAAATTTAAAGGTCGATAATGAACGAAATTTTAGAGCGAATTTACGAAATAGAAAACCTCGCCGAACTAGAAATTTTTCTGCGCGCTTGGGATCGAATTTTAATTCGCGAGCGGCTGCTAGGCGAATTTGACCGCTACGCCTTTTATAAAAACGCTAGCGAGTGGAACAGGGCCGTTAAAATTTGCGAATGCCTAGCGATCGTAGGCTGGGGCGAGCGCGAGAGCTTAGAGGCGCTGCGCGGGAAATTTTACAACAGCTATGCGATGACCTATTTTTTAAATACACACGGCGAGGCGCGCTTTGTAGAAGCTACGTGGTCGAAACGCAAAACGGGGCTTACGATGCAAGACGGCGATACGTTCTTTCACGAAAGCCCGGATGCGGCGGGCAAAACGCTCGCACGTCCCGTAAAAGAGGACATTTGTGACCTCAAGCTAAACAGCCAGCGCAACTGGATAGCCAAAAATCCCATCCGCATCACGCGCGCTATTAGCAACTGCTACGAGAGCTCGCGCGCTGTGACAGAAAGCCTCTTTGCGGATCTACAACCGGCGCTTAACGCTAAAATGCGCCCTAAAATTTACGGCTGCGCGATCAACTATATCAAGCTATCGTGCGCATTTAGCTTCTCGGATGACGGCTGCAAAACAAACTACATCATCGCGCCCGATAAGCCGCGCCTAAGCTCGCAGCGCGCATGGGAGCTGATACACGAAATGATGAGCGAGGAGCAGAGGCGCGCGGGCGGCTACTTTTTGCGAAATAGATTTGAGTATTCGCCGTTTAGAAAAGACACGGGCAAAACGGGCGCACTGATACATTTCGAGCGCGAGTTTAGCGAGCTAGCGCCCATGGAGCAAAAGCGAAAGATGGGCGAATATTTTTTGACGGCGCTAAAGCAGATCGCGCAAAAGCAAAGCAAGCTTGAGTATGATTTCGCCGCGACGATAGAGGATTTTGGTAAAATTTTAGGCGAGTGGACGGCGGCTGAAATTTAGCGCTCGTCGGCGCGGCGCTTTAAAACACATCGGCAGTGTGCAAATCCGCGCGTAAATTTAAGCGCTTGCGTAAATCGTAAAATTTCACTAAAATTTTAAAATGAAATTTTAAAGGATAGCTGATGAGGCAGATCACGATGCAGGAAGCTTTGGACGCGGTTAGCGAGCGCTACTGCAAAGGCCATCACTACGAAAATGTAGCACTCACCGATGAGATGGTGCGCCGCATCTGCGAGGTAAAAAGCCTCGTAAATATGGGCTTTATAGCCACGACGATTACGGATGCGGCACTAGAGCATCTGGCAACGCTACCGAAGCTTGCGTATCTATTTTTGCAAGATAGCGATAAGATAAGCGGCGAGGGCTTTAGATACTTTGCAGAACACGCCAAGCTCGAACACATCGGTATCGAAAACGTCAGCATCACGGACGAGGGGCTAAAAGCGATCGTGCAAATCCCAAAGCTAAAATCGCTGCGCCTAGTCAATTCATGCGTGAGCTTTGCGGGGCTGCTAGCCGCAGCGGATACGAAAATCCAGTTTTATCTAGACGGCGGGCAGTTTAGCAAGGGGCAAATCGCGGAATTTGAGCAGGCGCAAAGAGACGCCGCAAAGAGCAAAAAGAAGCTTGATCCGCAGGACGCTGCGGCGGCGCGGAGTGCGCTTTTAGAATTTTTCGCGGCGATGAGTGAATGGGAGAAATTTGCCGCTTCGCGAATCGATGACGCGGATGACGGCGAGGTGCAGCGCAGATGCGACGAGCTCTTTGCGCGCTACTGCACGCCCGTTAGGCGCAGCGGCTTCCGCCCCGAGGGTATTTCCTTTTCGATGGCGGAGGGCGGCACCTACGGCGAGTACGAGCTAACGGATGCCGAATGCGAGAGCAAAAATAAAATTTACATCTACGCCAAGGACAAACACGGCTTTGCGCGCCGCTTCCTGCTCGTGCGCAAGGACGGGCGCTGGCTCGTAGATAAGTGCCAAGGCATGGACGGCAAAAACCGCGGGCTGTAAAATTTGAGCGCGAAATGGGGGTTTAAATTTTATTTGCGGCGCGATCGCAGGGATGAAATTTTATCCTTGATGCAAGCACGGTGATAAAATTCCGTCCGCGTTGCAAAACAAATACAAAGAGGACAAATGAGCGTAAAATTTCTGCGCACGACGTGCGCGGCGATCAAAGAAAGGCGCGAATGAAAAGGCAAATTTTCTCTGAGCTGGGCGGTTTCGTGGTGTACGAGCCCGCGCTGCTAGCACGCTATCTGGATGAGCACGGGCTTGCGAACGGGGATGTTCTTGCCTATTTTACGCAGACCGAGCACGGGGGCGCGGTTACAGAAGAGGGTATCGCAGTGCCGATATCGGGCGTCCGCAGCGATTATTACGATTTTGCGGTTACCGTGGGCGAGGCGAGCGAGGAGATATTCGCACAAAACGAAGCGAAAATCATCTCTCGCGGCTGGATTTTTCACTCCTCGGGCACGCTAAGGATCGTCGGCATCGGCTATTTTAAAGATATGAGCCGCATTAGCGAGCAAAACAGCTTAAGCTTTAAGCTAAAGCGCGGTCGGTACCGCTTGGAAATTCTTGGCGGATACCGAGGCGCAAATTTTAGCGGCGCGCCCGCTCCCCTCGGCGATACGTCCATCTTAAGCGATACGCCCGTTTTTCATCTGCGGCTTACGCCTTCTGCCGAGCCCAAATTTAGTGGCGATTTGGAAACGTTATTTTATTTTTAGCAGAATTTATAAAATTTCGCATAAAATTTCTCTTTTTATGCGCGGCGGGCAGGCAAAATTTTATAAATTTAGCCGCATTTAACCGCTGCGCCGAGCAAAATGCTATAATCGGCGCCAAATTACGGGAGGCGAGATGGTTTTTGACGAACTTATAGACGCGCTGGCGCAAAACGGCTGGCAGATACGGCGCAGAAATGAAATTTGCCCGCCGCAAAGCGAATTTTTAGGCGGCAGATTTAAAAATTTAAGCGAAGATTTTTACCACTTTGTTTGCTCTTTTGAAATTTTGAGCAACGCTGCGGACGCCGTTTGGTTCGTATCCGCTAGAGATTATGCGTCGCCAAACGCGGACGAAGCGGAATTTTGCTACGAAGATTTTGAAAAAGATAGCCTGGAGTGCGCGGCTAACGATGCGGAAAGAGCCGCCGTGAGCGCGTTTTGGAGTGGGTGCTTGCCGTTTTTGTTTTCAGTCAGAGGCGAACGCTGCTTCGCAGGCATTCTCACGCAGGGCGCAGACGCGGGCAAGATCGTATTCGGCGCAGAACCGATCTATGAGGATGCCCTGGTCATCGCGCAAAGCTTCGAGGAGTTTATCGCCCTATTCCTTGCCGCGCTCACGGATAAAAGCGCCGCTAAATATCCGCTTTCTTGCTTTGTGTAGTGGCGCACGATACGAGTAAAGCGGTACTGCGAGCGCGAGTAAAACAGCGCGACAGGGGTGCGAGTAAATTTTAGCCTCACACAAAATCTACGCCGCGGATAATATCGGAGAGTAAAATTTCGCTCGATGTTTAGAGAAAAGCGCGAAAAAAACGGCGCCGCAAATTATACGAGCCGCAAAAGCCCCACTCGATGATTTACAATAAAATTTTGATTTTAAATTTTACGCGCTTCGGCCAAAGACTTCGTCCCTGCTGAACAAGCCTTAGCCGCAGAAATTTTGATCTAAAATTTGAGCAGCCCATCCTCGTCAAATTTAAAACCGAGCCCCCAAACCACCTCCCAGTAGTATCCGTCCGGATCGGCAAAATACGCGTGATATCCGCCCCAAAACGCATCTTGGGGCTCCTTGACGATGGTTCCGCCCGCCTCTTTTACTAGCTCTATTACGCTAGCTACGTCCTCTTTGTTTTTTACGTTGTATGCTAGCGTGATGCCAGCAAATCCGCTTCCTCTCGGCGGATCGTTTTCGCTGGTATCTCGAGCCAGCGCGTCTAGCGGGTAGAGCTCAAATTTAGTCCCAGGCGTATTAAAAAAAGTATACCAGCGGGTTGTCGTCTTTACAATCCGTCTCGTAACCTAGTCCGTCGCGATAAAATTTCAGCGCCCTTTGCATGCTTCGCACGCCTAGGCAGATGCAGGTTATTTTATTCATTTTTGCCTCCATAAATTTTAACGTATCTATTTTGGTTTCTTAATGCCGTAGTCAATCCTGCGCTCAAACAAGCCGTCGTCGTGCTAGCCGAGCGCGCCGTTCGAACTTTTTAATCGCCGATCATTAAAATTTTAAAATTTCGCCTCCAAGCTCGGCGTTAAATTTTAAAATTTAAGCCGCCTTTGATCTAGCCTGCGCCTCACGGCTCAAACGCGAGACGGCGATTTTAGATGGCAGAATTTATGGACTTGGAGTATGCATTTTACGGCTCGAACGAGCAAGCTTTTAGGTTTCCGCCCGCTAGGCCTTTTTTAAACCACTCTTTGCGCTGTGCCGAGGTGCCGTGCGTGAAAGAATCGGGCACGACGCGACCGCTAAATTTGCGCTGCAGCGTATCGTCGCCGATCGCGCTGGCGGCATTTAGCGCCTCGTCGATATCGCCCGCCTCCAGCACGCGCCCAGCTTTTGCGAGATAGTGCGCCCAGACCCCCGCGTAGCAGTCTGCCTGCAGCTCGACTTTGACCTGAAGCGCGTTTTGCTCGGCTTCGCTGCGAGCGCGCCTTTTTAGAGCATTGATCTGCTCTAGCGTGCCGACTAAATTTTGAACGTGATGCCCTACTTCGTGCGCGATGACGTAGGCCTGCGCGAAGTCGCCGCCTGCTTTGTATTTGTTCGCAAGCTCGTCGAAAAAGCCAAGATCGAGATAAATTTTATGGTCTCTCGGACAATAAAAAGGTCCAGTCTGCGCGCTTGCAAAGCCGCAGCCGCTTGCGATCTGATCGCGGAAAAGCCGCAAGCCGGGCTCCTCGTAGCGCGCGCCCGCACTTTTAAATATCTCGCCCCAAACGTCCTCGGTTTGAGCTAGCACTGCCGAGACAAAGGCGAGCTTTTCTTTCTCCTGCGGGCTATCGGTCGGCTCTCTCTGCGTGCTAGCGCCTCCGTCTAAAAGCGCCAAAGGGTTGTAGCCCATAAAATACGCCACCACGCCGATTACGAGCACTATGCGCCCGATCTTTGAGCCGAGCAAAAACCTGATGATCGGAATCAGCATCCCAAGCGAGCCGGAGCTCGTGCGCATCCTGCTTGCGCGGTCATCCTCCACGTTTGAGCTTCGTCTGCCGTCTTGCCATTTCATGTTTTTCCTTTAAAATTTTTTGAGCCATTATACTAAAATTTTAAAAAGAGCGCCGCCTCGCTTTAACAAAAACGGTGCGCGCGTAGCGAAATAAATCTGAAATTTTGCTTATTTTAAATTTCTTTTAAGCTGTTTAAAATTTTAAATTTTATATAATCGCCCTTTTTAAATTTAAAAGAAAGGAGAATTTGTGGCAAAAGACGACGTCATAGAGATCGACGGCAACGTCATAGAAGCGCTACCGAACGCGACTTTTAAGGTTGAGCTAGACAACAAACACGTGATTTTATGTCATATCGCGGGCAAGATGCGAATGCACTACATCAAGATAATGCCCGGCGATCGCGTAAAAGTTGAGTTGACCCCTTACAGCCTCGATAAAGGCAGGATCACCTACCGCTATAAGTAAGGATAAAGTTAAATTTAGATATACTCGCAATTTTGCGACTAAACTGTAGGAAGAAGTGTTTTCAAAATCCCCACTATTTTGAAAACAGTTGGTTTGATACTTTCGCTTTTGAAATTTCATTAAACCTAGGTGCAGTTTGCATTTAAAGTGGAGAAAATTTTAGGAGAGTGGAATGAAAGTTCGTCCATCCGTTAAGAAAATGTGCGACAAATGTAAAATTGTCAAGCGCAAAGGTGTTGTTCACGTTATTTGTGAAAATCCAAAACATAAACAAAGACAAGGATAAGTTATGGCTCGTATCGCAGGTGTAGATCTACCAAAGAAAAAAAGGATTGAATACGGACTAACTTATATCTACGGTATAGGTTTATTTACGTCGAGAAAAATTCTCGATGCGGCAGGAATTTCTTACGATAAAAGAGTCGCCGATCTGAGCGAAGATGAAGCCGCCGCTATCAGAAAAGAGATCCAAGAACACTATATGGTCGAAGGCGATCTTCGCAAACAAGTGGCTATGGATATAAAAGCGCTTATGGACTTGGGCGGCTATCGCGGCTTAAGACACAGAAAGGGCCTTCCTGTTCGCGGTCAAAAAACAAAAACGAACGCTAGAACCAGAAAAGGCAAACGCAAAACCGTCGGCGCGGCAGCTAAATAAGGATTGAGATATGGCACAAAAAAAAGTAGTTAAGAAAAAAACCGTCAGAAAAAATATCGCCAAAGGCATAGTTTACATCTCCGCTACGTTTAACAACACTATGATTACCGTAACGGACGAGATGGGCAACGCGATCGCGTGGAGCAGTGCGGGCGCTTTAAATTTTAAAGGCAGCAAAAAATCCACCCCTTATGCGGCGCAGCAAGCCGTCGAGGACGCGTTAAACAAAGCCAAAGAGCACGGCATTAAAGAGGTAGGCGTCAAGGTTCAGGGTCCGGGAAGCGGACGCGAGACCGCCGTTAAAAGCGTAGGTAGCGTAGAAGGGATTAAAGTTACATATTTAAAAGATATCACTCCTCTTGCGCACAACGGTTGCAGACCGCCTAAACGACGTCGCGTGTAATTATAAAAGGAGAAATTTATGGCTAGATATACAGGACCGGTTGAAAAATTAGAAAGAAGGCTCGGCGTCGATCTATTTATGAAAGGCGAGAGAAGACTTGCGGGCAAGAGCGCACTTTTAAAACGCCCTTACGCTCCGGGTCAGCATGGACAAAGACGCGCTAAACTAAGCGAATACGGCTCACAGCTTCGCGAGAAACAAAAGGCTAAATTTATGTACGGCGTAAGCGAGAAGCAGTTCCGTAGGCTATTTGCCGAAGCGGCTCGCAGAGAGGGTAATACCGGAGCGATCTTGGTTCAGCTTTTAGAGCAGAGGCTAGATAACGTCGTTTACCGCATGGGCTTTGCTACGACTAGACGCTTCGCGCGCCAGCTCGTTACGCACGGACATATCTTGGTAGACGGCAAGCGCGTCGATATCCCTTCATACAGCGTTCGCGCAGGACAAAAGATCGAAGTGATTGAAAAGAGCAAAAATAACCCGCAAATTGCAAGAGCGCTGGATCTTACTGCACAAACCGGCATCGTAGCGTGGGTCGACGTAGAAAAAGAGAAAAGATACGGAATTTTTTCTAGAGTTCCGGAGAGAGAAGAAGTTGTTATTCCTGTAGAGGAAAGATTTATCGTAGAGCTTTACTCGAAATAGTAGGTGCTAATATGAGAAAAATCACAACATCAGCTCATATGCCAACTGAAATAAAGGTTGAGAATGTCAGCGAAAATGTTGCTAAAATCATAGCATATCCCTTTGAAACGGGATATGCCGTCACTCTAGCTCATCCTTTACGAAGGTTACTTTATACGAGCACGGTCGGTTTCGCGCCGACCGCGGTTAAAATCGAAGGCGTAAGCCACGAATTCGACAGCATGCGCGGTATGCTCGAGGATATGGCGGCTTTTATCATAAATTTAAAGGGCTTAAGATTTAAAATCAAGGGCGATTCCCTACGCGAGGTCGTAGAATACAGCTTTAAAGGGCCTAAAGAAATTTACGGCAGCGATCTAAATAACGACGCCGTAGAGATCGTAAATCCAAGCGCTTATCTGGCTACGATAAACGAGGATGCCGATCTTAAATTTACGCTTATCATCGAAAGGGGTATCGGCTACGTCCCAAGCGAAGAGATCAGAGAAAATTTAGACGCTGATTTCATCGCGTTGGATGCGTTTTTTACCCCGGTAACTAAGGCTGTTTACGACATCGAAAACGTATTTGTAGAGGACAATCCCGACTACGAAAAGGTAGTCTTTACGATCACTACCGACGGTCAGATCAGCGCGATAGATGCGTTTAAAAACGCGCTTGAGGCGATGTATCAGCAGCTAGCGGTTTTCAAAGGTATCGTAAATATCAGTGCTGCGGATACTTTCGGTAGAGCGATTCCCGCAAATTCCGAATTTGCAAAGCTTTTTGAGAGCGTTAGCAATCTAAGCTTAAGTGCACGAAGCTTTAACTGCCTGGATCGCGCGGATATTAGATTTATCGGCGAACTTGCGATCATGGAGGAGAGCGAGCTTAAAGACCTTAAAAATTTAGGCAAAAAATCGCTTGAGGAGATCAAAGCCGTAATGGAGGAGATCGGTTATCCTATCGGCAACCAAGAGCTCGGCGATAAAAAAGAGCAGCTAAAACGCAAGCTTGACGAGCTGAAGGCTCAAAGACAAAAGAATGAAGGACAATAAATGAGACATAATCACGGATATAGGAAGCTAGGGCGCACTTCATCTCACCGTGCCGCCCTGCTTAAAAATTTAACCATCGCTTTAGTTACTAGCGGCAAGATCGAAACTACGCTTCCTAAAGCAAAAGAGCTAAGAAGCTATACCGAGAAGCTAATCACTCGCGCGCGAAAAGGCGACAGCGAGGCGCATAGATTTGTTTTTGCGGCGCTTCAGGATAAGGCTGCGACAAATAAGCTGGTCACCGAGATTGCCCCAAAATACGCAGGCGTAAACGGCGGCTACACTCGCATCATCAAAACCCGCCTTCGCAAGGGCGACGCCGCAGAGATGGCTTATATCGAGCTAATCAGCAAATAAAATTTCGGGATCACTCCCGAAATTTCTTCTATGAAATTTAAAATTTTACTTCCGCTTATTATCGTAGCTGCGGGCTTGGCATGGGCATTGGACAATTATCTTAGCTATAAAAATATCGAAACGATCAACTCCGAAATTTCGCTAAAGCAGGCATTGGGCGGCGAACAAATCTCTAAAATCCGCGTCTATAAATCCAAACGAATTCTTGAAATTTTAACCTCAAAAGGCGTCGCGAAAAGCTACAAAATTGCCCTAGGACGCGAGCCTGAAGGACACAAAGAGGTTCAAGGCGACGGCAAAACCCCGGAGGGCAACTACACCATAAACGGCAAAAATCCAAACTCGGCGTATCATCTAAATTTAGGCATCTCCTATCCGAACAAAGCCGACGTAGCACACGCAAAATCCCTCGGCAAGAGCGCAGGCGGCGATATCAAAATCCACGGGCTACCGAATAAATTTAGCTATCTAGGGCAGAGTATCGCGGCGTTCGGCGACTGGACGGAGGGCTGCATAGCGCTCGTCAATGACGATATGGACGAGCTTTTCGAGCACGTAAAAATCGGCACGCCGATAGAAATTTTGCCGTGATTGCACGCGCGATAGCCGCGGCGCTTGGAATTTATGCGCAATTCCTCTTTTCATCGGCATTTAACCCATGTAGAATATCGCTGTTTCAAACATACGCCGCTCGGATCTTTTCTTTACCTAGCTGTAATGAAAACCGCTATACTGGAATCCGAGCTTTTTTATGACACTTTCAGTGCGAGTGCCGAGCGACATACGAAACCGCCGCGCCAAATTTCAGGTCCGCACCACTAAATTCTTATTTCGGCTTAGCATCGACGTAAAGATCGCAACCGAGCATTAAGCCCACATTCTCCAATATCGCTAAAATTTATCCTGCATCATAGTTTAACCCAAAGGCGTCTTAGTCCGTTTTGTTAGAATTTAAAACGCAAAAAGTGCGTGTAAATTTTATTTATAGTCCGCATAAAAAGCTTTGCAAAACCTAAAAATTTTATGAAATTTCATCTGTTCTCAATACGTGGCATCCACCTTAATAATTTAAATCGCTAAATCCTAGACCACAATCGCAGCGATGTATTCGACTCCCATCTTGCTTGCAAAGTGCTCTTCATCGTGCCTGTGACTGCCCCGCTCTAGCCGTCTAAATTTAATTCCGACAGACCGAAGCCGTATTTTAAAATTCCGTCGTGCCCGATAGGCCTGATATAATTTTCATCTAAATTTCGCTCCGCGATAAGCCTTTTTTTATCGCTTTTGGATATAATGCGCCAAAATCAAAATAAGGAATTTTAATGATACCATTTACAGACGAAGAGCTTCTAGCTCCGGTACAAGGCAGCTTGGAGCTAATCCGACCGATGCTGCAAAACGACGGCGGCGATATGAAACTTTTAGGCATAAAAGACGGCATCGTCTATGTCCGCCTTACCGGGCATTGCCACGGCTGCGCTGCAAGTGCGCAGACCCTAAAATACGGCGTCGAGCGCCAGCTTCGCATGGATATCCATCCGGAGCTTAGCGTCGTAAACATCCCCGAAGGCGAAGAGTTTGAACTATAAAAAACTGGGGTTAAAGGCCTTTTCGCGCGGAGAATTCGAGCTTGCGAAGCTGTATTTTTCACTCGCCTACGAAAAAAGCGGCGAGGAGGAAATTCTATTTTTGCTCGAGCTTTGCCAGACCGCGCTGGCAGACCGCGAAGAGGCGCTTATGCTCTTTGATTTTTACAACCTCAGCCCCAAAACTCAAACCGCGGAGCTTTTTAAAATTTTAAACTCCATCAACGAAAAGATCGCGAACGAAGCAGCCTCCGAACCTGGCGCCGAGGACGAGATCGCTGTTATAGCTTATGCCGATTTTATGCGCGCGGTAGGCCAAAGAGGCTTTAAAGACGCCTTCGAATCGATCATTTTTTCATCCAAAATCGCCATTTCGGACAAAACCGAGATGATAGAATTTTTAGAAAATTTGATAGAAAACGGCTACTACGAGATGGGGCTTAATTACGTCGAGAGCTCGGCTGCTGCGTATGCAGGCGATGAGCGCTTCGAAGCGCTGATGCAAAAAATCAAAAATCATGAAAATACGACTCGAAAATAGCTTTATCACTGACAACTCCGCCGAGTGTGAGGCGGGCTGCTCTTTTATGCGCACGGACGCGAACGCTAAATTTGAACCCGAAGCGGCGCAAAAAGGCGCGCAGATCATCTCTATCGCGCGGGCAAAGAAGCTTTTAAATATCGATCCGCGCATCAAAATCATTGGCATCACCGGCACGAACGGCAAGACCACGACCGCGGCGGCGATCTACTCGACGCTGCTGGATCTGGGCTTTAGCTGCGGCTTAAGCGGCACGCGCGGCGCCTTCATAAACGAGCGCAGAATCGACGAGAAGGGGCTTACGACGAGCTCGGTTTTTAAGACGATGAGCTATCTTTATGAAGCCGACAAGCAGGGCTGCGAGTATTTCGTTATGGAGGTCAGCTCGCACGCAATCGCACAGAACCGCATCCAGGGGCTAAATTTTGCGCTTAAAATTTTTACTAATCTTAGCCAAGATCATCTCGATTATCACGGCAGCATGCAAGAATACGCGGCAGTCAAGAGCTCATTTTTCGCCGACGACGCGCCAAAGCTCATAAACGCCGACGACGGGCATATTAAATTTAACCCCGCAAACGCCCTTACCTACGGCATCAAAAATGCCGCAAGCTTCAGCGTGAGCGGATACGGTCTAAAGGGCGGTATCGACGCGCTCCTGCGTACTCCAAACGGCGATAATGCGCAGCTGCAAAGCGATCTCATCGGCGAGTTTAATCTCTACAACCTTACCGCGGCGTTTGCGGCGGTTAAAATTCTAACCAAGCTGCCAAACGAGGAGATCGCAAAAGCTCTGGCAAACTTCGGTGGCGTCGAGGGTCGCGTACAGATCGTAAATAAAAATCCGCTTGTAATCGTCGATTTCGCTCATACCCCGGACGGCATCGAAAAGGTGCTAAACGCGCTGCGCGCAAGCGGTGAGATCATCGCGGTTTTCGGCGCAGGAGGCGATCGCGACCACGGCAAGCGTCCGAAAATGGGCGCCATCGCCGAGCACTTTGCTAAAATCTGTATCGTTACGAGCGATAATCCGCGCAGCGAAGAGCCGAGCGAAATCATCGAGCAAATTTGCGCCGGTATGCGCCGAAAAGATAAAATTTTAAAGATCGCGGATCGCAAAGAGGCTATCGCGCGTGCGCTAGATCTTGCTAAAAACGGCGAGATGATCGCTATTTTGGGCAAAGGCGACGAGACCTACCAGGAGATCAAGGGCGTGAAGCACCCCTTCAGCGATAAGCAGGTCGTGAGCGAGCTCGTCGCGGCGCGAGGCGAGTCAAATTTAGACTAAATTTAAAGGACGGTCGATGAAAATCGAAATTTTATCAAGCAAAATCCACCGCGCGCGCGTGACGGACGCCAACCTCAACTACGTAGGCTCCATTACGATAGGGCCCGAGCTCATCGAGGCTGCAGGGCTTTGCGAATACCAAAAAGTCGAGATCCTAAACGTCAATAATGGCGAGCGCTTCGCTACATACGTAATCTGCGGCGAGAAAAAGGGCGAGATCTGCCTAAACGGCGCAGCCGCGCGCAAAGTCTGCGTCGGCGACGTCATCATCATCGTGGCTTACGCACAGATGAGCGCTAAAAAAGCGAGAGATTTCGAGCCAAAAATCGTGCAGATAAACGGGCAAAACGAGATCGTAAAATAATGCAGCCCCGTTTTGAGGAGCTTTTCGCCTCGCCGCAGCACTATGAAAAATATAAAGCGCGGCTGGGTAAAAAGCTAGCCGAGTTTCGCTTCGGCTTTATGAGCGACGCAAAATGGCGCAAGCTCTTTTCGGCGATCTGCGCCGAAGGCTCGCCCGCAAGACATTGCGAAATTTATGATTTCTTCGGCTCCTGCGTGAACGAGATCAGATTCGCCCTGCCCGCCGCAGATTACGCGCAAGGCATCTGCGAAAACTACATCTCGCAGCGCCTCACGACGAGCGAAAAGCCCACCCCCTACGCCGAGATAGAATACATAGAATTTGCGAAATTCTACGACTTCGCAAGCCGCAGCGCGCTGCTACCGCCAGGGCACAAAAGCCAAGACCTTGATGCCATAGCGCGCTATTTAGAGCGCCTGGGCAAATTTGAGATGGAGTCTGGCAAGCAAAGCTTAAAAATTTACGGCTACAAACGCTGATTTACATGCCATACTTTTTTGCGGTGAGCGCTGGTACGGCTTGCAGATTAAATTTGCAGCCGAATTTAACGCGGCAAACGGGGTATTTTGCAACTTTTGCGGTTATTATATATGTTTTGCGTGCCTGCTGCGCAGGGTAAATTTAAAATTTGGAAAATTTTAAACGCTAGGACAAATGCACCGTCTTATGAGGGCTACGACACCGATTTAACTCTTCACGGCGGAGTACGAACGGCGACTGAATAGATCGCAGCGAGCAAGACGGCGGCTAAATTCAAACTCAGGCGCACTAGCCGATCCGCACCTTCGTTTTGTATCGCCGTCCAAGACCACTACGGTCGTTTGGCGAATTCTCGCTCAAAACCGCCGTTATGCACAAGCTTTCGCTCTTTTATGCGCGGCAAGAAGATTTGTATTAGCGTAAGTCGCCTAGGTAAATTTTAGTTTGAAAAAGTATATTTCAAAAGCAAAAATGTGCCGACGCAAATTAAGTAGCGTTCATTTGCGAGATCACGAGAAATTTAAGCCCAAGCGGGCTTAAATTATTTTAAAATATCGTATCTCTCGCAAGCGGAGTTAAATAATTCCAGGTTTCCCGGCGGTATGAGTGCGATGAGGTCCTTCTTCATAGCTTCGATTTGCGCTTTGCTAGCCCCTCCTTCGTATGTCTTAAAATTCTCCGGATCGGCGAGGGATATCAACGGATCTTTCTTTCCTAAATCGCACGCTTTTTTGTAAAATTCTTTAGCCCTTTCAGTGTCTTTTGCGATATCCAAATGCATTGCAAATTTAGCGCATCCGTGCCAGTCGTCTTTATCGCACGCTTTTCGTAAATATGCGGCACCTTTTATCACATCTTTTTTCACTCCTATCCCGCCTAAATAAAATATCCCTAAATTCGTGCAGGCTAAGCCGTGTCCGTTCCTGCAAGATTTATCGACCGCTTCCACAGCCTTTTGAGCGTCTTGTTTCGTTCCTTTCCCCTCAAGATACATCTGCCCCAGATAAGAGCAAGCCTCTTTGTCGTCCCCGTCGCAGCCCTTTTTGAAGTAGTTAAAAGCTTTGTCATTGTCTATTTCCCTCGTCACCCCGGTGAAGTAAAGGAGTCCTGCTACTTTGCACGAAGCCGCGTCGCCCTGATCGCATTTGCTTATAGCCTCGCGGCCCACATCCGCAACTCCGAAAGTAAAAGAGCCGAGCAAAGCTAAACTTAAAACAATCTTTTTCATAGTTTTTCTCCTACAAATCTAATAATATCGGTAAAAATCCAACCACCTAGGCAGGACGCCGCTATACTGATACCCGCTAATTTTAATCGATCCGTTAACGTATCCCTGCGAAATATCCACGATATTAAAAAAATGAGAATCGCAAAAAAAAACGATGAAACCCAAAGCCGCTAAACGCAATCGTATTTTTTGATAGTCACCAAACATTACGTCCGAAGCGACGCCCATCATACTGCAAAGCAAGCATATTAAAAAATTGACGATCTCTACGGGAGTCCTTTTATCGCTGCTTTTTACATTTTGCTGATTTTTCATAACATTCCTCCTCCTAAAGAAAATTTAGTGCACATTTTCCCCCCCCCCCCCCACTTAAATTTCATTAAATTTATATTAAATAATGTAAAGCGAGCGATCAAAATTCTTTCATCGTTTTGTGCCGCTTTTTGGCTCGGTACAATCTAGCCACACTAAAACGCGCAACTATCACCATACGCGCCGCTTAGCAAAAGCGTTCAAATTTCGCTAAAATAGCAAAAAATAAATAGGAATAAAATTTGAACTACGAAGAATTTTACGACGCCGTCTGCAAAACGGTGGAAAAATTTGAAGCGGGCAGGGCCGCAAACAAGGAGCTGGACGCATATCTACTCGCGCTTTTGAGGCTGCTTGAGGCGCGCGGCAGCGAGCCCTTTAGCGCAGAGCTGATGCTTGAAATTTTAAGCGCGGCGTTTGAGAGCGAGAGAGCGGAGCCCAGCGAGACGTGGCTTGAGGTAGAGCGAGCGCCCGAACTTGCGCACTTCTGCAAAGATAGACCTGCGGGCGGCGATACGTTTCGTTCGGCGGATGGACCAAAAACCGTAGCGGATATAATGCGCTGCCTGCCTGAGGGCTTTGAGATAAAATTTGACGAAAGCAGATCCGCAAATTTTAAAACCGCGCTAAGCGAGACAAAATTTACAAACGACGAGAGCAAGACGCAAGAGCAAAATTCTATCGCCGCAAGCGGCAGCCTCTCCGCAAAAACAGCGCGAGGCGAGCCCTTGGAAGCTAAGACGAACGAGCCCTTAAAATTCGAGGCCGCAGATAAGCGCGGCGGGCTTGCGTATTCCGCGGAAGTCATAAAATTTCAGCTAGCGGAGTTTAACAGGATGCGCGCTAGCGGACAGCTTGCGGACGAGAGCAAGTTTTTCGGCATCGTCTCGTCAGGCGGGCATGGCTGGTATAATTTCGATCCGTTCTCGCTGCTAGAGTGCGGAGCGCGCGGCCTGATGGATCACGCGGGCGAGGACGCGCCCGTGCACAGCGGCTGGGAAATGCTCGGCGAACTGCTCGAAATGGGACGTACGTACGAGTAGGCGACGAATTTTGCGGCTAAATTCCAAAATCCGCAGCGCAAATTTAATGAGATCGCTTTGCCTCTCATAGATTGTGAGCGAAATTAAATCGCTCGCTTATCGTGCATGCGCCGCTTCGGCAGGGCTCGGTCAATTTCTGCGGTTTGAAATTTTAAATTTTACGTCTCGCGTCCGCCGTAAAATTTGAGAGTACGCTTAAAATTTCAGATCGCTCCGAGCATGAAATTTGACGATTTTAAAATCATAATTTCGATCCTATTTCGCTTAAAAAATTGATATAAAATTTCGAATTCTAGCCATTTTCGTGCAAAATTTCTCGCGCGTTTGCACGCTCTTTTTAAAAACGGATTTAAATTTAGCGCCTCTGCTAAAATTTCTACGGCAAGCCAAATTTACCGCTCCGTCCGCTACTTTAAACGCTCTTTCAACTCCGCGATTTGTCGCTTAACTTCGTCTATTATCTGCGGCGAGTTTTCCCAAATTTCAAGAAAAATCCATTCGTCGCTTGGCGGGTCGATCATATTTTCCAAAATCGCAACGACTTTCCGGATAGTCGGTTGCAATTTATCTAAAAAATCCGACGGACACGCATACGGCGAGCCAAAGCAGGCTAAAACGTGCGCGGCAGCCCTGATTTCATCGTAGTTTTCATTTTTCGGATCGAAATTCGCTGCCGTGCTTTGCAGCAGATCAAAATTTTTGCTCTCCCAAAACCTCGCGAACCAGTCCGCCGCCTCATCGTTTTCGTACGCTTTGTAGCCCCAGTCGCCCATTTTTAGCTCCTTTTAAAATAAATTTCATCGCTGAGCTTTAACGGCCTCTCTTACTTAAATTTTACCCGCCCAAGCTAAATTTTAAGCGTTTTTTGGCTACCCACGTCCGCCGCAAAATCAAAGCCGAGAACAAACTCGTAACGCCAAGTCAAACGCTAAATTTAGCTTAAATTTGCTAAAATAGCCAAAATTTAAAGGATTTTTGATGTTCGAAGGAATGGATTTTTCAAAAATGGGGCAGATGCTCGATCAGATGCAGGCCAAGGCCAAGCAGATCGAGGAGGAGAATGCGCGCAAGGAATTTACCGTAAAATCGGGCGCGGGCATGGTCGCCATCAGGCTAAACGGCGCGGGCGAAGTGCTCGATCTAAGCATCGACGATAGCCTTTTTAGCGACAAAGAGAGCTTGCAGATCCTGCTAATTTCGGCGATAGGCGACGCGATAAAACTCGTCGAAAATGAAAAGAAAGGCGCCGCAGCATCCATGCTAGGAGGGCTCGGCGGTCTAGGCGATCTGCTCGGCAATAAGGGCTGAGGCGGTAAATTTGAACAGACCAGTCGGATGAAATTTTAAAATTTTATAGTCTTAGAATTTGCCAAACAGCCGATCGGAGGATTAAAATTTACAAGCGACGGTTGCGATGTGCTTCGGTTGTTTTGCCTCTGTGCAAACACAAAATAGATAAAATTTAAACGACGCGCAAGGCGTAGCCAAATACCTTAAAGCAGGCAGCACAAAGTGCGAGCACGACAAGTAAAATGAGTAAAAGAGATACACGAGAGAGTAAAAGCAGCCGAACGAGCGCGCAAAAAGCAGCTCTAAAGCCCAACCATGCGATAGGAATTTGATGGATATTTTAGAAAAATTTAAAGACTACTTGAAGCGCAACGAGCTGAAGGCGTCTAGCTTTCATCCGTACTTTGAGGAGGCGCTCAATTACATGCTGCAAGCGGGCGGCAAGCACTTTCGCGCGCAGCTGCTACTAGGCGTCGTCTCGGCGGTGGATGAGCGGCGCTTTGAGGGCGCGCTGGCGATCGCGATGGCGCTTGAGATGATCCACACCTACTCGCTCATACACGACGATCTGCCCGCGATGGACGATGCGGATCTGCGCCGCGGACGGCCGAGCCTGCACAAAAAATACGACGAGGTCACGGCGATTTTGGTGGGCGACGCGCTAAATACCGACGCGTTTTTGATCGCCGCGAGCGCAAATTTAAGCGACGAGATCAAGATCAAATGCATTAAAACTCTAGCGCGAAACGCGGGCAGCAGCGGCATGGTGCTGGGTCAGGCGATTGATTGCCTTTTTGAAAACAGCCCGCTAAAGCAAAACGAGCTTGAGTTTTTGCATCTGCATAAAACTGGCGCGCTCATCGCTGCGGCGTTTGAGCTAGGCGCCATAATCGGCGGACTAAATGACGAGCTCGCGCATGAGCTTTATAAGATCGGGCTGAAGCTAGGTCTCATATTTCAGATCGAGGATGATATCATCGACGCCACTGGCGACGAGGCAAGCGCAGGCAAACCCGTAGGGGCGGACGGCGCGAAAAATTCCTTCGTAAATTTACTAGGTCTTGCGGGTGCTAGAAGCTACAAGCAGCGCCTAATAGATGAGGTAAGCGACGCGATGAGCGGCTATGACGCAAGCCTGCGCGATTTGGTTTTAAATTTGATAGAAAAATACCTGAAAGGATGAAAAATGTCGAGCGAGCAGCTAAGTAAAATTTCAAACACGATCAAATTTCTAAGCGCGGATATGATCCAAAGCGCCAACTCGGGCCATCCCGGCACGCCGATGGGGCTAAGCGACGTAATGAGCGTCTTTATGAGCAAAGTCCGCCACAACCCCAAAAATCCCGCGTGGCTGAACCGCGACCGCGTCGTATTCTCGGGCGGACACGCAAGCGCGCTCGTGTATAGTTACCTCTACCTTAGCGGATACGATTTGAGCATGGACGATCTGAAAAGCTTCAGGCGCCTACACTCCAAAACCCCGGGCCACCCGGAGATCACTACCCCGGGCGTCGAGATCGCTACCGGGCCGCTCGGTCAGGGCGTCGCAAACGCGGTAGGATTTGCGATGGCCGCGAAATACGCCGCGCATCTGCTAAACGAGGAAGGAAACGAGATTATCGATCACCGCGTCTATTGCTTCTGCGGTGACGGCGATCTACAGGAGGGCATCAGCTACGAAGCGTGCGCGCTTGCGGGTAGACACAACCTCGATAATCTCACGATAATCTATGATTCTAATGGCATCACGATCGACGGCAGCACCGATATCGCGTGGTTTGAGGATGTGAAGGTGCGATTTGAGGCGCAAGGCTTTGAGGTCGCACGCATCGACGGGCATAATTTCGATCAGATAGAATTCGTCCTTGACGAGGTCAAAAACAAAACCAAGCCCTACCTCATCATCGCAAACACCACGATCGGCAAGGGCGCGCTCGAGCTTGAGGGCACAGCCAAGACGCACGGCGCGCCGCTTGGAGAGGAGCTGCTTGCGCGCGCCAAGCAAAGCCTGGGCTTTGATCCCGCCCAAAGCTTCGTCGTAAGCGAGGACGTGCTTTTTGCAACGCGGGCTGCGGTCGAGAAGGGCGATTTAGAGGAGCGGCTTTGGAAGGAGAAACTCGCAAAGCTAAGCGATGAAAAAAGAGTACTTCTAAACGAGCTTTTAAATCCCGATTTTAGTAAGATAGAATTTCCCGATTTTAGCGGGCTTAAGGTCGCCACGCGCGATAGTAACGGTAAAATTTTAAACGCCATCGCAAACGCGGTGCCCGGCTTTTTAGGCGGAAGCGCCGATTTGGCGGCGTCGAATAAGACCGAGCTAAAAGGCGGCGGCGACTTTCCGTGCGGCAAAAATTTACACTTCGGCATCCGCGAGCACGCGATGGCGGCGATCGGCAACGCCTTTGCGAGATACGGGCTTTTCATCCCATTTAGCGCGACGTTTTTTATCTTTAGCGACTATCTCAAGACGGGCGCTAGACTTGCGGCGCTGATGGGCTTGCGCCACTATTTCGTCTTCACGCACGACAGCATCGGCGTGGGCGAGGATGGACCTACGCACGAGCCTATCGAGCAGCTTAGCACCTTCCGCGCAATGCCAGACTTCTACACCTTCCGCCCCGCGGACGGCAACGAAAACGTAAAATGCTGGCGCACGGCGCTTGCTCTGAATGCCCCCGCGGCGTTCGTCTGCTCGCGTCAAGGGCTTGAGCCGCTACCTAAGGCAGTTTTGGGCGACGTGCAAAACGGCGCGTATCTGCTAAGGCAAAGCAAAGAGGCGCAAATCACGCTCATCGCAAGCGGCAGCGAAGTCTCGCTCTGCCTAAAAGCGGCGGCGATCCTGCAAGAGCAAGGCATCGGCGCAAACGTCGTAAGCGCGCCGTGCTTCGAGCTTTTGTGCGAGCAGGACGCAGATTATTTGGCGCAAATCCTAGAGCCGCAAACTAAAATTTTAGCCGTCGAAGCCGCAAGCGCGCTTGAATGGTATAAATTTGCAGACGCGGTACACGGCATGCAAAGCTTCGGCGAAAGCGGCAACGCAAACGAGCTATTTAAGCTTTTCGGCTTCACCGACGTAGCGATTGCTAAAGAGGCGAGAGAGCTTTTAGAGCAGTAGCGGAAAGGGTAAAATTTGAGCGAAAAAATCAAAATTTCATATTTAGACGGGTTTAAAATTTACGGGTTAAAAGCCCGTACGAAAAATGCGGACGAGCTAGGCGGGAGTGGTAAAATTCCCGCGCTGTGGGCGAAATTTATGAAAGAGTGCTATGACGGGCAGAACGAGATTTACGGTGTCTATTACGATTACGAAGACGGCGTCAGCGGGCTTTACGATATCTTTATCGGCACCAAAGCGCCCCGCAGCGACGAAGCCTTGGAGATCAAAAGCGGCAAATATGCCGTTTTTAGCTTCCCAAATGAGCCGCAAAACGTGGCAAAGTTTTGGAGCAAAATTTGGAGCTTTTTTGAGGCCGGCGAACTAAAAAGAGTGTTTGGAACAGATTTTGAGTTTTACGGCGGAGACGAGATCAAAATTTTCATCTCGGTTTTGTAGGGCGGCGCATAAAAATTTATAAACGGCGAGTGATTTTTCGCCGCCGCGATAAAATTTGCCCGCGAAATGCTAAAATTCCTTGCTCGCAAAAGCCGTGCAGAGAGTAAAACGCTGCTGTTTTATAAAATTTCATCCATAAAGCGGTAAAATTCCGTGCCCAAAACTACGCGCGCGAAAGCAAATTTTATGCCGAAAGCCAGGTCGTACCTTAAGCCATAGATTTAAAACAAAATCTAAATTTACGCCGTAAATTTCAACCCCCGCCCGCAAAATCAGGCAAAATTTCGCGCGGAATTTCATTTTTAAATCTGTTATTAAGCCATTTTTGGCTTAAATTACATTTTCATTCGGGTAGATGTCCGAGCGGTCGAAGGAGCGCGCCTCGAAAGCGCGTAAGGCGTCAGCCTTCTAGGGTTCGAATCCCTATCTACCCGCCATTCATTCAAATTTCACCCAATACTTTGGAGTTAAGATGAGCAATAAACTCCTTTCGATGAGCCTGCAAGAGCTGTGGCAGCTCTTTCCGATACGTCTCGTACCGCACGATCCGCGCTGGAGCGAATACTTTAGGCAGGAGCGCGAAATTCTGCGCGGCCTGCTGCGAGACCCCGGCGAGATCAAGATCCACCATATCGGCAGCACCGCGGTAAGCGGGATCTGGGCGAAGCCGATCGTGGATATTTTGATCGAATGCTCGGATATTGCCGCCGCCAAGCAGCGCCTGGTAGAGGCGGGCTATCTGCTAATGAGCGAAAGCAAGAGCCGCTGCAGCCTAAATAAGGGCTACACCGAAGCGGGGTTTGCCGAGCGCGTTTTTCACGTGCATCTGCGAAATTTCGGCGATGCGGATGAGATATTTTTTAGAGATTTTTTGCGGGCGAATGCGGATATCGCTGGGCGGTACGAGGCGCTTAAATTAGAACTTTGCAAGCGATTCGAGTTCGACCGCGACGCCTACACTGCGGCAAAAAGCGAATTCGTGCTTAAATTTACTCGCATCGCTAAAGAAAACTCGAAATAGCCGAGCGAATTTGATCTCTGCGTAGAGGCTCGCTCGCTAAAAGCGATAAAAACGACTAATTCCCTAAATAGAACGGAGGGTTTGCGCCGTGCACCGTGAGCTTATTTTTATAAAATTTTGACCATAATTTCAAATTTAAATGGCGCTCACTCAGCTATCTGTAGATAAAATTTTACAAATTCCGCCAGCGGCAAAGTCATCCACAAAACGCGCCGTATCATCGCATCACACCAAGGGTTAAGGCTCATTTCCGCGCTTTGGTACAAATTTAAATTTAAAAGCCTACGCATCGTTAAATTTTTAGAATTTCACCAAAAACAAACTCACAAACTCGCTAAATTTAAAACGGCGAAAATTTTAAATTCCTCACCGCTAGCTAGCCACACAAATCCGTCTGGCGCTTAAATTTAATGATCGCTCTTCAGCCCCGCGCCGCAAAGCGGGATGATGCTGTCTCCTTGCAGGTCGCGGCTCTCTTTGTAGCGCAGATACGCCGCGTAGGTAGCCGCGGTCGTGTGCTCGACGTAAAATCCGCCGCGCGCAAGCGCCGCTCTGGCAGGCAGTATGTCGTTCTCGCTCGCTAAGATCACCTCTCGCTCGCCCGCGTAGCTAGAGCCAAGAATTTCACTCGCGCGCATCGGTCTTGCGATCGCGATACCCTCCGCTAGCGTCGGCTGCGGCTCTATCGCTCGCGCCGCACCTTTGGCGTCAAAAAGCGGAGCGCAATGCTCGCCCTGAACGATGAAAATTTTCGGCAGCGCCTCGATAAGACCGCCCTCATATAGCTCGCCCAGCGCCGCTTGAGCGCCCAGCAGTAGCGTGCCGTTGCCTACTGGGATAAAGATATTGCACGGCACCCTGCCCAGCTGCTCGTAGATCTCATAAATGTAGCTCTTCGTGCCCTCGTAAAAGATCGGATTATAGACGTGGTTGGCGTAATAAATTTGCTCGCTCACGGCCTTTTTGCGGCACGCATCCGCCGTCTCGTCGCGGCTGCCGTCAAACACCGTGACGTGCGCGCCGTGGCTTTTGATCATATCGATCTTTTTAGGAGACGTGCCCTTCGGGACGTAAATTTCGCACTCGATGCCCGCGCGAGCGCAGTACGCCGCCACGGCGTTGCCCGCGTTGCCGCTGGAGTCTTGTAGCACCTTTTTCACGCCGATATTTTTGGCGTGCAGCACCAAAACCGCCGCGCCGCGGTCTTTAAACGAAAGCGTAGGCATCGCGTAATCGAGCTTAAGATAGAGGTCTTCGCCAAATTTTACGCTCGCCGTGAGCCCCTCGCCCATCGAAATTTCTCTAAATTTAGCCGTATCGATGCCCATAAACCTGCGGTATCTAAAGATGCTAAACTCGCTTTGATCTACGAGCGCGGGGTTAAATTTAGGCGCATCGGAGTTTAGCTTATACAGCCCGCCGCAGTCGCATTTATAGCTCAAAGTATCGATGGGCGCGTGCTTGCCGCAGCCCGTGCAGATGAAATCGCTCATTTTCGCTCCTATTTTTTCTCTTTTATTTTTGCGACAGCCTCGATCTCTACGAGGCAGCCGAAGTGCAGAGCCGTAGTCGGCACTACGACGCGGGCGGGCTTATGCGCGCCGAAAAACAGCGCGTATTGCTCGTCGATCACGTCCCAGTTCTCGACGCCCGGCGTATAGATGCGGCACATCCGCACGTCGCCTTTATCTGCGCCCGCGGCGGCCAGCACTGCCGCGACGTTGCTTAGAGCCTGGGCGGTCTGCGCAGCAAGACCCTCTGGGATGGCCCCCGTGCGCGGATCCACGCTTAGCTGCCCCGAGACGTAGAGCGTGCCGTCGTCGTCTAAGATGCCCGGCGCATAATGCGCCTTTTTCGGCGCGAAGTCGGTTGGATAAATTTCTTTCATTTAAGCTCCTTTGTATATAAAATTTTATATAATTTTACTCTAAATTTATTAAAGATATATAAATATTTCTATAAATTTGCAGAAATTTTAAAATTTAATCTAAATTTATAGATTTTTTTATATGAAATTTCAGGAGCCCGAATTGAACCAACTTTTGCAGACCTTTATACCGACTGCACACCTTATTAAAAATACGATCGGCGATTGCGAGGTGGTCATCCACGATATGAGCACGCCGCAAAACTCCGTCGTTTTCGTCCTCGGCGACGTAACGGGCAGGAGGATCGGCCAAAGCTTCGATCATCTGGTAAAGGACGTGTTGTTAAGCAAAAATTTTGAAAACGACTGCACCGCAAACTACTACTTCACCGCGCAAAACGGCAAGCTCATACGCTCCTCGACTTCGCTGATCCGTAGCGCAGACGGCAAAGTAATAGGCGCGCTATGCGTAAATATCGATACTTCGAGCGCTATGGCCGCATACAAAGCAATAAAAGATCTACTGCCGAATGCAAAGCTCGATAGCAATGAGCTGCAGGGCGCAAATTTTACTGACGGAAGCTGCAATAGCGCGGCATTAGATGAAGTGAGCTTTAATGACGGCGTAAATTTAGAAACGCAAAGCTCTAACGATTCGCAGCAAAATATCCTTGACATCGTCCAAGACCTGATCGCATCGGCTACGCACGATCTGGATGTGGAGGGGATGAAGAAAGAGGATCGAAAGCGCATCGTAAAATTTCTCGCGCAAAAAGGGATTTTTGAGGTAAAGGGCGCAGTGGAGCTCGTCGCAAAGGCGCTTAGGACGCAGAAAGTCACGATTTACTCATATATGGATGAGGTAAAAAAGGAGAGCTAGCCGCAGCGCATAAATTTGATCTCAAATTTAACAAACGTTGCGCGTCTTTTTATCAGCGTAGCCATATGGGGTGGCGCAAATTTTAATCTGAATTTGATGAACCGATCAAAAGTGTGATGCGCCAATTCCTAATTCATGCAGCTGTAGCGCAATAAAAGCAAAACTCATCTGTTACTCGAACTCGTAGCCCTTCGTATTCTTTAATTTCTCGTCATAATCAACTCCGTTAGCAATTCGCTTGCGCGAAGCATTGAAATCCGCTCGTATCGGGCTTTTGCGCTCGTCAAACTCAAGTGGCGCGACACCGATGATATCTGCTAGCAGATGTGCCAAATCATCGCTCATAAAAGGCTTATCTTTCGCCGCAGCTAGCCTCTGCCATAGTTTAGCGTGATCGCTCAAAAACTCGCGAGAGCCTATGAAAATTAGCGGAATTTCGTAAGTAAAGCGACTCTCCATGCCGTGCCCAAGGCGTCCATTTTCGTATAAATTCTCTCCGTGATCGCTAAGATAGACGATGAGACTGTCATCACCCAAAAAAATTTTAAAAATTTCATTTATGACAAAATCGTTGTAAAGCACGCTGTTATCATAATATGCGACGACATCTTTCTGCTTGGAAGTAAGTTTTGCCTTTACATCCGCCGCGCTAAACTTGCCAAATCCCTCAGGATAGCGCAGGCTGTAATCCATATGGCTACCGATGAGATGGATCACGTAGAAATTTCGCTCGCCCTGCCCCGTTTTCGCCTGATTTATGAGTGGAAGCAGCACTCCGTCAGGCTTGATGCGGACGGTTTCATAAAGATTACTCTTTGAGAGGAAGGATTCCGCGTCCGCGCGATCGGCAGCGCTTTTAGCGCTTAACGCATGTGCGCCGAAAGCCTCTTGATTGCTGATCCAAAAGGTGCGGTAGCCGCTTAGCTTAAACATATCGATAATGCTAAGGTTGCGAAACCACGCCCTTTTGCGCTCGCTTTCGTAATCGCTGAAATTTAAAAGCCGCATCAGCACCTGATTAGTCGTGCCGTAAGGCGAGATTGTATCGCTAAATTTTATCAGATTGCCGCTTGCTTCGAGACCCTCCAAAAGCGGCGTATTTTTAACGCCGTAGCCGTAGAGCGACATATGCCCGCGCTGCAAGCTCTCGCCGATTATTAAGATGATATTTTTGACACGAGACTTTTGCAAGGCGGGGTTTATAGCAGCGTCAGTGGTTTTGGAATTTGAAATCGCGCCGGGGCTTTGTGGTACGGAATTTAAAATCTCGCCGGAGCTCTGCGCCATAGCGCCCAAGGCAGACGTAGAATTTAAGTTTGCGCCGGAATTTTGCGCCTGGGCACTTGATGCGGGCGCGGAATTTTCAGACGTGGAGCCCGAGGCGGCGCCTTGCGGATCTGAATTTGCGCCGCTCTTTAAAACGCTTTCGTTCGCGCGCTTGGCCTCGTCATATCCGAGCTGCACTTCGCGCATATCGGTGATGAAATTTTTATCGCTCAGATAGTCTTTTATCGTAAAGGCAAACTCCAGCGGGACGTATTGCGATAGCTTGGTTATATAGCCCTGCTTGCCCTGGGAAGCTTTGATGGCGATATCTGCGCAAAAGATCGCCCCGTAGATAAGATAAAGCGCTGCTAGCAGCAATCTTAGGCGGCTATGCGTTTGCTCCCTCTTTCTCTGCCCTGCTCTTAACGCCACGAAAATGCAGCCAAGCAACGCCGCTAGATATAAAATCGTCGCAGGGTTAAGAAACTGCAAAACAAACTCGCGCGTCTCGGCTGCGTCGGTATGCACAAGCGCATCGATCGCCACGACGTTGAAGCTTGAGTCGAAATTTACGATCAAAAATAAAGCCACGCTCGCAATTAGCGCAATTAGCGCCAATAGCACGAATGAAACGAGCTTAAAAAATCGGCCGCTAAGCAGATAGCAGAGGTGAAAGATGAGCAAATTTATGATGAATACCGCCGGGAAACTCTCGGCGATGTAGGCAAAGATGGGGCCGTTAATCTGATAATGTATCTTAGCCCAGCAAGCGAGCAAGCATAGCGCCGTGCTAAGCCAAAACGCTCTCCATACGGGACGTTCGCGCAGCGCAGCAAAAAAGCCGCGGTCGATTTTCATAAGCAAGCGCACTACGAGCTTGCCCGCTTTCGTCCGCGCTATAAGCCCGCCTATATTTGCTAGCGCTACATAAAATTTTTCTCTCATTTTATATTCCCTGCCTTGTACGAAGAGACGCGACGACGCGCACTCTGCGTAGTGTGACACATTTTCGCTTTAAAATCAAGGCGCAATCTTAGCCGCTTAAAGCTTTGAGCTTGCTTACTTGCGCGCCTTTACGCTTCAAATTTTGCGGCTAAATTTTAAAGATACGGGCGGGGGTTAGAATTGGACGGCGGAATTTTGAGGCTAAATTTTAATTGAAAGCGGATCTAAGAGCGAAGCTACAAAACGAGGCTTTAAAAACAGAAAGCATGAGCTAAAATCTCGGCTTTTAAAATTTCTAGTGCGATAGGTTTCAAAAGGCTTTTGGATAAAAATTTATGCATGAAGCGGCTGAGGTAAAATTCCAAGACGCGAGCAATGTAAAATTGTCGAAAGCTAAGCGCAGGCGGAATTTCTCACCGACAAAGTGAAAAATTTTAACTAGCTCAAGTCGCCTTTTGTGCGAAAATCTATGCGATGCTTAGGACTTCTACCTTGTCGTCGAAAACAGCCATGCAGTGCTCATAGTGGCTAGTGCGAAGTCCGTCCTTGCTTCTCGTGCTCCACTTATCCTCGGCGATGACTGGCGTACCGTCCTTTTGGCAGATCATCGGCTCGATGCAAAAGACCATGCCGTTTTTGATTTTGGGGCCCGATTTTGGATTGTTGCCCTCCAGATAGTTTGGGATCTCAGGCTCTTCGTGCGGGTGCTTGCCGATGCCGTGACCGCAGAAGCCGTATAGCGGCACGAAGCCGCGCGCGCGGATAAATTTCTCGATCTCGAAGCTTAGCTCTTTGAAGTGCATCCCTACCCTGATCGTTTTGATGGCAAACTCCAGTGTATCCTTACTGCATGCGATGAGATCTTCGTCGGCTTTTGAAATTTTACCGACGGGCAGAGTGCGTGCGCTGTCGCCGAAATATCCGTTTAGTTTCGAGCCTAGATCGACGCCTAAGATATCGCCCTCTTGCAGGATCGTTTCGTCTGGGATTCCATGGATGATGACTTCGTTTAACGAGAGGCAGGCGGCGTTTGGAAAGCCGTATAGCCCTTTAAAAGCCGGGTACGCACCCTTAGAGGTGATGAAATCGTCGATCTTCTTATCGACTTCGAGCAGGCTAAGACCCGGCTTTATGAATGAAGCTGCATAATCAAGGGCCTGCGCGACGATCCTATTCGCTGCACGCAGCCCCTCTAAATCTTTTTTTGTTTTAAGTAAAATCGCCATTTATAGCCCGACCGCGCTTAGGGTCTGATATTTGTTCATATAGATCTGCGCTTCGATGCGTCTCATCGTATCAAGAGCGACGGAGACGACGATCAGCACGCTGGTACCGCCGAAATAAAACGGCACGCCCATAAATTTAACGAGCAGCCACGGGATCACGGTTACTAGCCCGAGATAGATCGAGCCCCAGAATGTAAGGCGGCTAGCAACTTCGTTTAAGAAGCTCGCCGTTCCCTCGCCCGGACGAATGCCCGGGATAAATCCGCCCTGCTTCTTTAAATTTTCGCTAATATCCTTGGAATTAAAAGCAATTGACGCATAAAAATAAGCGAAAAATATAACTAACACAAAGGTCAAAAAGTTAAAGAAGTAATTGCTAGGGCTTAGGAAATCGTGGATCTTTTGGATGATTGGATTGGTGCTTGCCTGTAAAATTGTAGTCGGAAACATCAAAATCGCGCTTGCAAAAATAGGCGGAATGACGCCACTTAAATTTAGCTTGATCGGCACGTAATTCATAATGCGCTTGTTTTGATTCGCCATCAATACCTTGCGCGAAAACGATACCGGAATTCTGCGTTCGCCTAGCTCCACATATAAAATTGCACCGATAGTAGCCAGGATAATTAGCACGATCGCGATTAGCTTTAAAACGTTCATCTCGCCGGTATTTACTAAATTTACGGTACTTCCGATCGCTCTAGGGATGGCGCTAACGATACCCGCAAAGATGATAAGGCTGGTGCCGTTACCGACACCGCGCTGCGTAATCTGCTCGCCGATCCACATCAAAAGCATGGTGCCTGCAAGCATCGAAATGCACGAGATGAAAACAAACTCGTTGGTATTCTCCGCCATTATCGCAGGCGCTCCGGTTTGTCCGTGGATGCCCTGTAAACCGATGCTAACGCCGATGGATTGAACCATAGCGATTGCGATGGTGGCGTATCGGATGATCTGCATATATTTCTGCATACCGTCGCGCTCTTTTTTGAGCTTGCCTAAATTTGGGAAGGTCGCGGCGAGCAGCTCCATAATGATCGAAGCGGTAATATAAGGCATAATGCCTAGCGAGATAACGCTGAATCGCTCCGCCGCGTTACCGCTAAACATATTAAACATTCCAAAAGCGTTGTTGCTATTGTTTTGAAAAAATTGCTTTATAACCTCAACGTCCACTCCCGGAACCGGCACGTAAGCTAGCAACCTATAGGCAAAAAGAAAGCCCAAAGTAATGAGAATTTTGTTGCGTAGCGATTTATTCATTATTTTTGTCCGCTAAATTTTACGTTCTCGTCTTTAATCTTGCTAGCGAGTGCTTTTGCGTCTACGCCGATCAGCTTGATCTTTTTAACGGAATTTGAAATTTTATGAACCGACTTGATGCTTTCGACCGTGATCTCGCTAAGATCTTTTATGGCTTCGATTTTATCGACATTAATCACGTAAGGTTTTTCAAATTTAGAAGTAAAACCTACCTTTGGAAGCCTTCGCTGAATCGGCTGCTGACCGCCCTCGAAACCTCTTTTTTCATGAGAGCCGGTGCGTGCGGTCTGACCTTTGCCACCGCGACCAGCAGTTTTACCCAGGCCGCTTCCTTGACCACGACCCAAGCGCTTAGTAGCGTGAGTCGAGCCTGGGGCTTTTTTAAGATTTTCTAATCCCATCTTTTATCCTTGTTAGTGTTTTAACATACTAAGAGCTTTCATCGTAGCTCTTACGACATTTGAGGAGTTATTCGAACCTAGCGATTTAGTGAGGATATCTTTAACACCCGCAAGCTCTAAAACCGGGCGGACTGAACCGCCTGCGATAACGCCGGTACCTTCGCTCGCCGGCTTAAGTAAAATTTTGCTCGCATTGTATTTAACTTCGATATCGTGAGTGATAGTAGAGCCATTTAAATTTACCTTGATGATATTTTTAAACGCATCGTCTACCGCTTTTTTAATCGCGTCGGGAACCTCTTTGGACTTACCAAAACCGAAGCCTACCAAGCCGTTTCTATTGCCTACTACGATAAGAGCCGTAAACCTAAACCTTCTACCGCCTTTAACGACCTTCGTAACCCTACCGATATTGACGATTACCTCTTCAAATTCTTCTCTATTATACTTTTCCACAATCATTCCTTTGGGTTATAGTTTGATGCCGTTTTGGCGTAGCGACTCGGCAAAGCTTGCGATTACGCCATGATACAAATAGCCGTTGCGATCGAAAAGCGCCTCGGAGATACCTTTATCCTTTAGCTTGGAAGCCAAATCTTTAGCTAGGCTAGCCGCACCCTCTTTGTTCGCCTTTAAATTTAAAACCTTACCGCTGCTGGCGCACAAAGTCACGCTCGCTACATCGTCGATAGCCTGGGCGTAGACGGTTCTATTGGATTTGAAAATAGAAATTCTAGGGCAAGATGCGACGCCTGAAATTTTAGCGCGAATTCTTCTTTTTCTCTTGATTCGTAAAGAGATCTTTCTTTTTAATACGTTCTGTGTCATTTCTCAACCCTTATTTCTTAGCTGTTTTTCCGGCTTTGCGGATAATGCGCTCTTCAAGATACTTAATACCCTTGCCTTTATATGGCTCAGGCGGTCTGAATCCTCTGATCTCGGCTGCCACTTGGCCTACTTGCTGCTTGTCGTCGCCTTTGATGGTTACGACGTTTTTATCTACGGAAATTTCAATCCCCTTTGGAGATTCAAAATTTATAGGATGCGAAAAGCCTAAATTTAGCTCAAGCACCTTGCCCTTCATCGCGGCTCTGTAGCCGACACCGTTGATTTCAAGCTGCTTTGAAAAGCCCTCGGTAAGACCAAGGACGATATTGTTAGCTAAAGCGCGGTATGTTCCCCAATACGCTCTACTCTGTCTATCCTCGCCCTTAGGTGAGAATTCTATCTTTCCGTCTTCGATTTTTACATCGACATGACCTTTTAAATCAAGCTCTTTTTCGTTATTTGATTTTTTAAATTTTAACGACGAGCCGTCGATTTTGACCTCTAAGCCGTTTGGAATAGAGATCGGTTTTTTACCAATTCTTGACATAATTTTCCTTTTTATTTGTCTAGGGTATGTCTACTTTTACGAATGGATACCACAATGCCATAAAAAGTAGAAACTTCTTACCAGATCGTGCAAAGCACTTCGCCGCCGACGCCAGCTTTGTGTGCGTCGATACCGCTCATAACGCCTTTGCTTGTGCTAACGACGACGGTTCCGTAGCCGTTTTTGAAGCGCTTGATCTCGTCTTTGCCTTGATATACGCGGCGACCCGGAGTCGAAATTCTTTTAACTTCGTTTATCACGCTCCTGCCCTTTTCGTCGTATTTAAGCACTACGTTGATGATCTTTTTATTGTTTTCCTCTACTACGTTGTAGCTCTCGATATAGCCCTTCTCGGCTAAAATTTTAAGCATAGCCTCGACTACGTTTGAGTGAAAAAGCTTAGTCGTATCTAGTCTTCGCATCGCAGCATTTCTGATGCGAGTTAATCCATCTGAAATAAGATCGTTAATCATCTCTTCTCCTTACCAGCTTGCTTTTTTAAGACCCGGGATCAAGCCCTCGTTTGCCATCTTGCGAAGGCAAACGCGACAAATTCCAAAATCTTTATAAACGGAGTGCGGACGACCGCAAATTTGACATCTGGTATATGCGCGAGTGCTAAATTTAGCGGGGCGTTTCGCCTTGGCTACCATTGATTTTTTTGCCATATCATTTTCCTTTTGCAAAAGGCATGCCGAATAACTCTAGCAATTTAAATGCCTCTTTATCGTTATTTGTAGTCGTTACGACGGTTATATTCATACCGTGAGTTCTTAAAATTTGATCGTATTCGACCTCAGGGAACATCAGCTGCTCTTGCAAACCGAAGTTATAATTGCCGCGTCCGTCAAAGCCCGTTCTAGGTAGTCCTCGGAAATCCTTAACTCTAGGAAGCGCGATAGAGATCAGTTTGTCTAGGAAGGCAAACATCTGCTCTTTTCGTAACGTAACCATTATGCCTACCGGGAAACCTTCGCGCACTTTAAAGCCGGCAACCGATTTTTTTGCATTGACGATAAGCGCTTTTTGGCCTGCGATCAGCGAGATAGTATCGGCCATATTTTGAAGCACCTTTTGATCTTTGCTCGATTCGCCCGTTCCTACGCTGATAACGATCTTTTCAAGCGCCGGGATAAGCATAGGATTTTTTATATCAAATTCTTTCTGCAAAGCAGCTCTGATGGAATTAGCGTATTTATCTTTTAGTCTGCTCATAATCAACCCTCTACCAACGCAACGTTTGAAATATCCATAGGCATCTCTTTGCTCGTAAAGCCGCCTTGCGGATTTTGCTCGGTTGGTTTGATAGCCTTTTTAGCCATTTTACAACCCTCGACGATAACTTGAGCTTTTTTAGGAAACACTGCCTTGACGGTGCCTGTTTTGCCCTTATCGTCACCTGCGATGATCTTTACCTGATCGCCTTTTTTAATCTTAAATTTTACTGCCATTATAAAACCTCCGGAGCCAGCGAAACGATCTTCATAAAACCGCCGTATCTGACCTCTCTACCGATAGGACCGAAAATACGAGTGCCGATCGGCTCTTTTTTTGAATCCAAAATAACAGCTGCGTTCTCATCGAATCTAATTAGCGAGCCGTTGCCTCTGTGCAACTCTTTAGTCGTACGAACGACTACGGCTTTTACTACTTGACCGCGCTTAATCTTGCCGTTAGGGAGCGCTTTTTTTACAGAGCAAACGATAATATCGCCGATTGTGGCGTATCTTCTTTTGCTGCCGCCCAAAACTTTAATACACATAAGTTCTTTTGCGCCGCTATTATCAGCTACCGCAAGTCTGGTAAAACTCTGTATCATTATTCAACTCCTGTTTTCAAAACCGCTTTTAAGCGAAACGATTTTCTAGCGCTTAGCGGTCTGCACTCGATCGCAGATATGGTATCGCCGATCTTTACGACGTTGTTCTCATCGTGGATCAGATATTTTTTAAATCTTTTTACGATCTTTCTATATCTAGGGTGCATAACCCTTCTTTCTACCAAAACGGTAGCTGTTTTATCGCCCGCCTTCTTTACGACTACGCCTTGAATTTCTCTTTTAAATGCCATAACCTATCCTTATTTCGCTTTAATAGCGGTGTTGATTCTAGCGATATCTTTTTTGATAGCGCGAATCTCGTTAGGATTGCTTAGCTGCATAGTTTTTAGCTTTTGTCTAGCCGTAAATAAAAGCAACTTACTTTGTTTCAACATAGAATTTAGCTCAGCTAAATCTTTATCTTTCAAATCAGTATATTTCATTTTCGCTTTCCCTACTTACGATTTTCGTTTTAAAAGGTAGTTTATGAATCGAAAGCATAAGCGCCTCTTTAGCAACCTCTTCGCTAACACCGGTCATCTCGAAAATGATCCTGCCCGGTTTTATATTCATTACCCACTCTTCTACGCCGCTCTTACCCTTGCCCATACGAGTTTGTAGAGGCTTTTTGGTAAGCGGTTTGTCTGGGAATACCTTAATCCAAATTTTAGCTTGACGATTCACGAAGCGCGTCATCGCGACACGAGCCGCTTCGATCTGGCGAGAATTTACCCTGCCCGCCTCTACCGCTTTGATACCGAAATCGCCGAACGTCAAGGAATTTCCTCTCGTCGCGTAGCCGCGATTGCGACCTTTCATCATCTTGCGGTATTTTGTTCTTTTTGGCATCAACATAACTATTTACCTCTTCTTGGTCTGCGTGTTTTTTTAGGCGCATCATCGGTCTTTTCAGCCTGGATGCCTTTTTGTAAAATTTCACCCTTAAAGATCCAAACCTTAATGCCGATATTACCGTAAGTCGTATGCGCTTCGGCAAAGCCGTAATCGATCCTAGCCCTTAGAGTATGAAGCGGAACGCGTCCCTCCAAATACCATTCGGTTCTAGCCATCTCGGCGCCGCCTAAGCGACCTGCGACGCAAATTTTAATTCCCTTTGCACCTGCTTTTTGAGCGCCTTGGATGACTTTCTTCATAGCGCGGCGGAATGCAACGCGGCGCTCTAACTGCATAGCTACGTTTTCCGCAGCCAAAAGTGCGTTCGAGCCTACTTTGCGCTCCTCTTTGATATTGATCGCTATGTCTTTATTGACTAGCTTAACGACTTCGCTTCTTAAATTTTCAACCTCGCCGCCTTTTTTGCCGATGATAATACCCGGTCTTGCGGCTACGATCGTTACGCGAATTTTCTTAGCCGTTCTTTCGATAAGAATTTGGCTAATTCCCGCATAATAAAGCTTGGCTTTTAAAAATTTGCGAATCTTGTAATCCTCGCCGATACTCTCGGAAAGCGTCGCTTTAGAAGGGAACCATCTAGACTCCCAATTTCGATTAATTCCTAATCTTAAACCGATCGGATTTACTTTCTGTCCCATTTACGCTTCCTTCTTACTTGGTTTTGCTACTTCGACGATGATGTGCGAAGTAGGTTTGCGGATACGACTAGCCGTACCTCTGGCGCGCGGACGAAATCTCTTAAGCACAGGACCAGCATCCACTCGGCAGCTTGTAACTACGACCTCTTCAGGCTCAAAGCCGCCGTTTGCGACCGCGCTTGAAATCGCCGTCGCGATATATTTCGCACCGCGATTAGGCGTAAATTCCAAAGTGGCAAGGGCAAATTCCGCATTCATGCCTTGAATTTGCTTCGCGATAAGTCTTGCTTTTGTCGGCGAAAGGCGGACAAATTTAATAGTTGATTTACTCATATTCTATCCTTACTTGCCGATCTTTTTCTGGACGGAGCCTTTGTGGCCCTTGAAAGTGCGCGTAGGAGCGAACTCGCCTAATTTATAACCGATATGATGCTCGGTGACGTAAACCGGGATAAAATTCTTTCCGTTATGAACGTTAAACGTAAGTCCGATCATCTCAGGCACGATCGTGCTTCGTCTCGACCAAGTCTTGATCGGTTTATTATCGCCGGCTTTCTTTGCCGCAACGACTTTTTTCATTACGTGATCATCTACGAAAGGACCTTTTTTTAGCGATCTAGCCATTTTTATTTTCCTTTCCTTCTTGAAATTATAAGCTTATCGCTCGCTTTTTTATGGCGAGTTTTATAGCCCTTCGTCGGTTTGCCCCACGGAGTTACCGGATGGCGGCCGGAGTTTTTCTTACCCTCGCCACCGCCGTGTGGGTGATCGACCGGATTCATTGCAGAACCTCTGGTTTGAGGACGGATACCTCTGTGGCGGTTACGTCCGGCTTTACCGATGACGACGTTTGCCCACTCTTCGTTACCCACTACGCCGATACTAGCCATACACTCTGCAAGTACTCTTCTCATCTCGCCGCTAGGCAGACGCAAAATGACATATTTTTCCTCTTTACCCATAAGCTGAGCATAGCCTCCTGCGCTACGTGCCATTTGAGCACCTTTGCCAGGTTTTAACTCGATATTGTGCAGGATAGTTCCCACAGGGATATTTTTCATCTTCATCGCGTTGCCCGGTTTAATATCCAATCCGCCCTCGGCAGCGGCTACCACGTCGCCCACTTTAAGATCGTTAGGCTTGATAATATAGCGCTTCTCGCCGTCTGCGTATGAGATCAATGCGATACGGCAGTTGCGATTCGGATCGTATTCGATCGCCTCGACCTTGCCAGCAACGCCGAATTTATTTCGCTTAAAATCGATGATTCTATAAAGTTTAGCAGCTCCTGCTTGTTTATGGCGGCTGGTAATGCGGCCGTTATTATTCCTTCCGGCTGCGGCAGGAATTTTAATAAGCAAGCCTCTAACGCTAGCTTTTGCAGTGATATCCTCGCTGCTAAGCCCGGTCATAAATCTTCTACTTGGAGTATACGGTTTATAAGTTTTGATCGCCATTTTACGCCTCCACGCTTTCTAGGCTTGCGCCCTCAGGTAGCTTGACGTAGAATTTTTTCACATCGTTTCTAGCGCCCATTTTACCTCTAAATCTTTTTACCTTGCCGTCCTGTCTTAAAGAATTTATCTTTAGCGGAGTGATCCCGAAATAGTTCTTTAAAACGCTCTTTAGTCCGTTTTTCGTAACCGACGGGCTAGTTTGGATAACGACCACGCCGTTTTCTTGAAGACCGAGAGACTTTTCCGTATAAAGGATCGTTTTGATATCTGTTATATCTGCCATTTTAGTCCTCTTTCACTATTGATTCAAATGCCGCTTTTTCGAATACGATCGAGCCGTAAACTGCGATTAGGTAGGCATTGACCTCGCTTGCATCGACGACATAGCAATTCTTAAGATTTCTATAAGCCAAAAGAGTTTGTGCGTCTAGCTCGTTTTTAACGATCAGCGCATCTCTAACGCCCAGTTTCTTAATAAAATTTGCCGCGTCTTTAGTCTTGCCGCTTTTTAGCTCTAAATCGTCGAAGATAAAAATTTTACCCTCGTTTGCTTTCTCATTGATAGCAAATTCCAGCGCAAGGCGTTTTTGCTTCTTATTGACCTTCTGCTCGTAATTTCGTTCGTTAGTCGGACCGAATGCGACCGCGCCGCCTACCCAGACGTTAGTTCTAGTTGAGCCCGCGCGTGCGCCGCCACGACCCTTTTGTCGCCAAGGTTTTTTGCCGCCGCCGCTAACCTCGGCGCGAGTTTTAGCGTTAGCCGTATTTGCACGAAGCGAAGCAAGGTAAGATTTGACGTACAAATATAGATTGTGCGAATTGACTTCCGAAAATTTCGCAGGGATTTCAATTTCGCTTGCTTTTTCCAGTTTTTCGTTAAGCACGCTTACTTTACTCATTTTACTATCCTTATTCTGCCCATTGCGCCGTTAAATCCAGGAACCGAGCCCTTAAGCACTAAAATTTTATTCTCGGCATCAAAGCTTACGACTTCGTTTTTAGCAGTGATCGTTTCGTTTCCAGTGTGTCCCGCCATCCTCATACCAGGCTGAACGCGACCGGGCCACTCGCAGTTGCCAATAGAACCAGGCCTTCGGTGGAAGCGGCTACCGTGCGCTGCAGGACCGCCCGCAAAGCCATGGCGCTTAATAACGCCCTGATAACCTTTGCCCTTGGATTTAAAGCTTACTTTGACGATCTTGGCTTCGCTCAAAACATCTAAATTTTGATCGCCAAGCTCGGCATTTTCTAAGCTTAGAGTCGCAAATTTATTAAATTCCTTGCTTAGACTATATTTCTTTTGAATGCCGGCTATAGCTTTATTATACGCTTTGCCCTCTGCGTAAGATACGATAGCTTTTTTCTCATCGCAAACTTCGCAAATTTTGGTATTGATAAGTCGCAAAAGCGTCACGGGCGTGCTGCTCGTGTCGATCGTCCTACTCATACCTATTTTTTCTACAATATATTCCATTGTTTTACCCCTTATTTGCCCATCGCGTGAACTTCGACGTTGACTTCCGGAGCCAAATCAAGCTTAGTTAGCGAATCAACCGTATCTGGCGTAGCCGCTACGATGTCTAGCATACGAGCGTGAATTTTCATCTCAAACTGCTCTCTGGAGTCTTTATTTACGTGCGGAGATCTTAAAACGGTGTAGCGTTTAATCTTCGTAGGCATCGGCACGGGACCTCTGACGTCCGCACCTGTTCTTTTTACGGCTTCAACGATAGCCGAAACTGTGCGATCTAAAACTCGATGGTCATAAGCCTTGAGTTTTAACCTAATTTTTTGCATCACTTTTCCTTAATAAAGAACTTGTCGCAACGCGCGACCCTTTGTTTCAAACAAAAGATGCACATTATATAAAAGCGCTCCGGCTTTGTCAAGAAAATAGCCAAATTTTATTGAAATATTTCCTTTTCATAAGGAAAAATATGTAAAATTTTGGAAATTTCCAATATAAAAATTTTGGACAAATTTAAAATGGATATAAAAATCTCATAATATTTTTCAGATTTATTTCCTTTTAATAAGGAGAATTTTAAAATACCTAATATGAATGATCTAAAATTTTTTTACGAAAATCCGCCGGAATTTACGGCTTTTATCCCGCGCAAAAAAGATGTAAACTCTCCCAAAACTATAATCTACGGAGTGCTAAATTCCGGCAAAAGCGCCGTGCTAAAAAATGAAATTTCAGAACTTAAAAAAGATGAAATTTTGTACCTAAATTTAGCCGATCTACGCCTTGAAGAGGCGGTAGCGAATGATGCAATTTTTGCGGCTAGAAATAGTGCAGGCGATACAAAGGTTAGCGAAGTAAACGAGCATGAAATAAGCAGAGAAGCTACGTTAGACGCGGAAATTTCGGATACGGGCGAATTTTATCGCGCCGCCATAAAAAATACAGATCCAAAAAACACAAAAAATGCGAGCACAGGCGGCTCAAACAACATAAAAAATGCGGAGTTCTACGGTGCAAAAAGCAGGAGCGAGAATTTCTTCCGAGAGATCAAAGAATTTTTAGCCGCCAACGAGCAAATTTCATCGCTTTTTTTAGATAATTTTAGTAGCGCCGATTTTGAAATTTCATCGCTTCAAAGCTTCGCTGGGAGGCTAAATTTAAAGCGCTTTATAATTTCTACTCGCGATAAAGAGTTAGTTTTGCCAGGCTTTGAGCGGCTTGAGCTTTTGCCGCTTTCATTTGAAGAATTTATCGCCTTCGATAAGCGCCACAACGAGATAAACTCGATGATTTCGGCGTTTTTAGCCCAAGGCGGCGGCGCAAAAAGCCCCTTCATAACCCCCGCTGAAATTTTAGAATTCGAGCAGAGGCTGCTTACGGCAAACTTTAGCCGCACGGAAATTTTAATCCTAAAAGAGTGCCTGGGCTTCGTCCACGCCGCGTTTAGCGTAAATAAAATTTACACCGCGCTAAAGCCGCGCATCAAGATCTCCAAAGACGCCGTATACGGCACTATCGCCAAGCTTGAGCGGGAAAATTTCATCAGATTTTTAAGCAAAGCTGGCGAGCCCGCGCGCGCAAAAAAACTATATTTTTCGCATTTTAATATGCGCGAAATTTTAACGAGTAAAAAGGACTTCTCGAAAAAATTTGCCAACGTCCTTTTTTGCGAGCTTTTGGGGCTAAATACACCAATTTTTTACACAAAAGAGTTGGATTTTTACCTGCCTGCTCTAAAGATGGGGGTTCTCGTCATCCCATTCAGCGACGCGGACATTATCTTTTTAAAATTTCGTAAAATTTTAAGCGTGCTCAAGAGGCTCGGCATCACGAGCTTAAAAGTCGTTTCTATGGCAAACTCCGGTAGGCTCGAGATTGAGGGTATTCGCTGCGATGTCGTACCGTTTCATGAGTTCGTGCTTAGCTTCTAATTATTGACATTTCATATCATAAAAATACAAATTTTATGATATAATTTTGGTAAACCCATATCAATTACGCAAGGGAAAGCCGATGATCAAATTAAAAGACAAACTCATTTATGAAACGCTAAAACTGGTCGAATCGCAAGGCAAAGAGGGGCTTTTGTGTCGCAATAAGCAAAGCGATGCGGAGTTTATGAGACCCGTGAACGAATTCGCAGCTGCGAGTGGACGCAACTACACCTCGGTCAAATCGACTCTTGATATAATTCATAAAAACTGGGGCTATCTGCAGCGCGAAAGTATAAAGGACACGGGGCTTGATGCGGGCAAGGCGTCGAAGATTTTCATCTACCGCCTATGCGAGTCAGGGCGAAGCTTTATCGAAAAATACGAAAAGGAGCTCGTCCAAAACGCCGATAAATAGCCCAAAATTAAAAATTTTAAGCGCCGATTAGATAGAATTCTTTAATTTCACGTGGAGTGACAGAATTTCGTTTTTGTGCTGCTCGCCTTAAAAAAGGAGATGAAAATGCTAGATTTTATAGTAAAAATATTCGCATGGAAAGCTGAGTGGGAGGTAAAAAAGGAATATGACAAAGAATTTGGCGATCTATCCTCCATGCGCTCAATCCTGCGCTTTATAATACTTCTTATCATACTTAGCATTTTGATTAAATTTCAATTAAGCGTATGAAAGATACATTTTTAGACATTGCGCTCGTTTTATTCGGCATCGCTATGCTCGTTGCGATGCGACAAAAATCTTTATTAAAATTTATAATTTTCGTCATGATTTTAGCGCTCGCCAGAGAGTTAATCATTAGATTTTATGCCTAGTTTCGGCGAAACCGACGCGGATGGAATTTAAAATTTAAACGACAAAATGACAGCGCGGCGGAATTCGGCGGGCGCAAATTTAAATTTCGCCGTAACGGCACTATGCTTTTATCGTCGTTATTAAATTCTACCGCGCTTCAAGAATTGCCGTATCGATAAATCTAGCTTTTATCGTCAATGATAGATTTTACCCGCGGCGAGGATTTGCGCTTGATACCGCGCTTTCTGCTATTGGTAGCGAAATTTCACTAGTGCAAATGCGACAGAATTTCACTAGTGCGGACACGGCGGATTTTTTGCGGTGGCAGTAAAAATTATAAACCGAACGAGCGGGCTATAGCGTAAATTTTATAACACTATAACGCTTAAATTCTATAAAAGCCCAAATTAATTCGATACAAATGTAAAATTCAAGCAAAATTTTAAATTTAGTAGCAAAATTCCGCATGCTGAAATCTTGAAATTTTATTTCATAAAATTCCGAAATTTGGAATTAAATTTTGCAGTGAAGCGGCAAATTTTACTTCGCAATTAAAATTATTACGCAAACCATACCCTGTAAATTTTAAAATTTCATCATCATAAAATTTTAAAATTCCAATGCCGTATTGCAAATATATTATTTTATAAAACGGAGTGAAAAGCGAAATTTTGTATAAATCGCACTCGAAAATTTTACGGATTCTCGCGCAAACCGGCTTCAAATTCCGTCTGCCTACTCCACGTATCCGATAAATTCGCCATCGAAAGTATGCCTAACGTCGCCGCGAAAGTAAATTTTACCTCCATCTCCTAAGCGCAAATTTAGCATTTCGCCGCTTGCAGGCATCACGCGGATGTCGGGAGCTAGCCCCATATTTTCGACGCCTGCTATGAAGCATGCTGCCATCCCCGTACCGCATGCGAGAGTTTCTGCTTCTACACCGCGCTCAAAGGTGCGTACCTTTAAAATTTTGCTTGCGAGGCGGCTTTGAACTAACGCATAATTAACGTTAGCGTTATACTTTTCACGCAGATCGCGAGCCAGCTCGGCGTCGAACTCATTTAAATCGCTAACAAAAGTTACCAAGTGCGGTACTCCTGTGTTATAAAAATACCACGTTAGCCCTGCCTCCTCAAAGCTCTCGCCAAGGCGTTTAGGACGAGTTAACATTACCTCGACGTTAGCTACTAACGCGTGAGCGTTAGGACGCAGATTGAAAATCTCGCCGAAGCTTACATTGCGTAGCTCGCCGCGCATACTCTCGCTCAAATTTCCGCCGAAAATACCGAAAATCTCGCCGCTAATTACGCCTGCGCCGCTTAGGAATTTCATACTCTGCGCGGCCAAAAAATTCTCATACGCATACATGCATACCGCTCGCGAGCCGTTGCCGCACATATCGGCGCTACTGCCGTCGCTATTGTAAAATTCCCACTCAAAGTTTATCCCCTCGATACCGTTAAATTTCGGTAGCACGACGATGAGCCCGTCAGCGCCCACCCCATCACGCCTATCACATAGCTCGCGCGCTAGCTTGGATCTATCCGCCTTAACTGAATCCGTAAATATTACGAAATCATTTCCGCTCGCATTGTATTTTGAAATTTTCATCATCTACCTCGCAAATTTTTAAAATTACTAACGCTCACTAACGCTTTATTAAAATTTTACTTCTATCTAAATTTAAGCGCATCGCTTATTCCTAGGCTTTACTAAGACTAAAGTTACTAACTATCTTCTTTCGTGAGCCCATTTTGTTATGCGTTTTTCGCGCTTGATGTTAGAGCCTACCTCATAGCCTTTAAATGCTCGCAAGCATCAAATCTACCGAGCTTGCAAGCCTTTTCATAAAGCTCGCGTGCCTTCTTTTTATCTTTCGCTACGCCCCAGCCCTTTTCGTATTGATACGCTAAATTTGAGCAGGCTAACGGCTCGTCGCTTTTTTCGCACGCTTCGCTAAAATACTTCGCAGCAAGCGCATGATCCTTTTGCCCGCCATCGCCCTTAAAATACGTAACGCCCAAATTTACGCACGAATCCGTGTGTCCTCGCTCACAAGCCCTCGTAAAAAATGTCCTAGCCCTGTCCGCGTCTTTTTTCACGCCGTCGCCGAGGACGTAGCTAAGCCCTAGGTTATGGCACGCCTCTACTTGCCCCATCTTGCAAGCCTTGATCAAAAGCTCGATCGCCTTTTTCGTGTCTGGATAGACGCCGAGCCCCTTTTTATAGTTGTATGCAAGGCTCGCGCACCCCTCGCTGCTGTTTTTCTTACAAGCATCGCTAAAAAGCTCATTTGCCCTCTTGCGATCCTGCGCTACCCCCTGCCCGTCGTTGTAGAGCAACCCCAAATAGACGCAGCCCTTCTGCTCGCCGAGCTTGCACGCCCTGTCGTAATAGCGCGCGGCCTGCCTGAAGCTTCTATTCGAGTCGTATGCGTAGCCTAAATTTGCGCAGTCTAGCGCATTTTCCTCGCCGCCAGCGTCGCAGTTGCGCTGTAGCTCGTTTATCACGCGGCTTAGTTTTTTACAATCCATCTCGCTCCCAGCGGCGCAGCCCTTCCTTAGATCGTCGATCTCCGCCGCAGCGCCCGTCGCAAATAGCACGGAGAGCAAAACCCTTCGCGCCGTAAATTTCAACCACTCTTTAAGCGGCGCACTTTTAAAATTTTGAAATTTAGCGCCCTTTTGGGCACAGCTACCGATCCTCATCATCTCTCCTTTATTTTTAGTCTCATCTCAATTTGCGTAGAAATTTTATGCAACCGCGCAAGGGCTAAATTTCATATTCTAGCTCTTTTAAAAATCTCTCCACCGCGGCCTTAAGCGCGAAAAGATCACCGCTATTATCTATAACAAAATCCGCCATAGCGCGCTTTTGCTCGATATCCATCTGCAGCTCCACGCGGTGCTTTGCGGCGGCATGATCGAGCCCGTTTCGCTTCATCACGCGCAAAATCAGCGTATTTTTAGGCGCATAAACGACCGCCGCTTTATCGAGAAACTCATACCTCTTGCCCTCGAAAAACAGCGGAATATCGACGAAATAGAGCCTTCCTTTCGCCTCTAAAGCCCGCGCCTGCGATAAAATTTCAGCCTTTATCTTCGGATGCAGCAGCGCTTCGAGCTTTGCGAGCTCCGTAGGGTTTTTAAACACCAGCTCGCCTAGTTTTTTTCGGTCCACCGAAATACAGAGCGCGGACGAAATTTCCTGATCGCCGCTAGCGTTAAATTCCGCTTGAGGGTTCAAATTTGCAGCCTGTACGTCTTTTTGCGCGACGTATTTCGCGCCGAAAATTTCAGCCACCTGCGTAGCGCAGCGATCAAGAACGCAATGCGAAATCTTATCGGCATCGATGATCTCAAATCCGCGATCACGAAGCAGCTCGCAAACCGCGCTCTTGCCGCTTCCGATGCTGCCCGTGATGACGATGGAGTGTTTAAATTTCAAGGTGAGCCTTTATAGCGTTTTTATTCGATTTTAGCTAAAATCTGCGAAATTATACCATCTTGGAGGATAAAATTTGATAAGCTACAAAGACGCGGGCGTCGATATAGACGCGGGAAATGACTTCGTAAACGCGATAAAACTATTCGTCAAAAGGACGCAAACTCCGCACGTTTTAGGCGGTATCGGCTCGTTTAGCGGCGCGGTGAGGCTACCTGCAGGCTACAAAAAACCAGCTATCCTAGGCGCTACCGACGGCGTGGGCACAAAGCTGCGACTAGCGATCGACGCGCGTAAATTTGAGGGCGTCGGTCAAGACCTCGTCGCGATGTGCGTGAATGATCTCATCTGTAACTTCGCCGAGCCGCTATTTTTCCTCGACTACTACGCGACGGCGAAGCTTGAGATCGCTGATGCCAAAGAGGTCGTAAAAAGCATCGCCGAGGGCTGCAAACTCGCGCGCTGCGCGCTAATCGGCGGCGAGACGGCCGAGATGCCCTCGATGTATGAAAAGGGCGACTTCGACCTCGCAGGCTTTGCCGTGGGTATCGCAGAGGAAGACGAGATCGACCGCAGCAAGTTCGTGCGTGAGGGCGACGTACTCATCGCGCTTCCTAGCAGCGGTCTGCACTCAAACGGCTTCTCGCTCGCGCGCAAAGTGATCGCCGAGCTTGGGCTAAAATTTGACGACAAAGTGGACGGTCGCGCGCTCATCGATGTGCTTTTGGAACCGACCAGGATTTACGTCGGAGACTTTTTAAATTTAAAAGACAAGATCCACGCGCTCGCGCATATCACGGGCGGGGGCATAGTGGAAAATCTGCCGCGCGTATTCCCTGAGGGGCTGGGTGCGAAGATCAAGCATGCCGCGATCCGCACGCCCGAGATATTTAAAATCATCGCGCAAAAAGTGGAGCCGGCAGAGATGATAAGGACGTTTAATATGGGCGTTGGTATGATCGTCGTAGCGTCGAAAGAAAACGCGGATTTCGTACTAGCAAACACCGATGGCTACGTCATCGGAGAGGTTGTAAAAGGCGGGGGCGCGCAGCTCGTGTAAATTTGAAGCGATAAAATTTGCCGCTTTTTGCCAAAGCAGAGTTTATATTTAGACTAAATTTTCAAGCCGGTATTGCGACAGCTTCCAAAAACAGCGCCGAGAATTATTATATGATAGGCCTAGCGGACGACGAATACGACTATAAGAACTATCTGCTTTTTCAAAGACCGATCAAGCTCGGGCGGTACGAGGACGCAGACGCGCCGCATAACGGCTTATACGCCGAGTGCAACGGCGACGTGTGCTATAATGGCTGCAAGGCTGTGAAAATCACTAGCGAGCTTATTGTTTTTGAAGTCCAAGATAGCGTTATCGCCGTGGATATCAGCGGCGTTAAAATTCCCAAACGCTTCATTCAGTATTGCAAAGAAATTTTCGGTGATCTGCTTAGCATCGAGGGGTAAATTTATGCGCAGCGGCACGCAAAAGCAAATTTTGCAATCACAAATATAAAGCCGAGATTAAAATTTAACGAGCGAATTTTTAGATAGCGCAAGATAAGAGCATTTAAGCAAGCCATTAAACGCGATAAAACTTCGCGCTAGAGTAAAATTTATTGCGAGATTTGCACATCGAATTCAATGCGAATATTATGCGACAAAAATTTACCCTGCCAGACCATAGCCAAATTCCACGCTCGATCTGTGGCCGCTTCCACTTTAAATCAGGCACACTGCCTATCGCTGCCGCCCTCTTGCGGCAAGCGCCGTAGACTTAAGGGATACGGACGATCATCTAGCGATCCACGCTGTCGTTTGCTTTTTTGGAAAGGGCTATCACTAGTGCGTCCACACTGCCGCCTGCCTTTTCGGAAAAGGGCGATCACTCGCCCCTTCGGTTTAAATTTTATCTATGCGCTCGCGCCTTATTTTGCAAAATCTAAAATTTTAGCGATATTTTCGCGGCTGTAGAGCTCCGCCATATTCCACGCTTTGGCGTTTGTCGCGGCTACGTCTATGACCTCGTCTAGCACCTTGCCTTCGATGCCAAGCTGCGTGAGGCTAGTAGGCGTGCCGATCTTATCAAACCACGTCTTAAGCGCCAGGATGCCCTCATCCGCGCTTTTAAGGCCGAAAATTTCAAGCGCGAAACGCTCAAACGCGCTTAAATTCCTATCCTTATACCACCTCATCCACGCAGGCATTACCACGCTAAGACCGGCTCCGTGCGCGCAGTCCACGACCGCACTCATCGCATGCTCGATCATATGATTCGGATAGCCGAAGCCGCCCACACCCACGTAAGTTAGCCCGTTTAGCGCCATCGTCGCAGCCCACGCAAACTCGGCACGCGCGTCGTAATCACTCGGATCTGCAAGCAGAGCTTCGGTCGTGCGGATGACGGTTTTGATGTTAGCTTCGATATAGGCTCGCACGATATCTGGATGGTCGCTAGCGGTAAAATACCCCTCGATGCTGTGTGCGATGATGTCGCTCGCGCTATATACGAGATACTCGCGGCTGACGGTTGCTTGCAGCTGCGGGTTTATGACCGAGACCTTCGGGTATAGACACGGCGCGCTGATCGCGTATTTTTGTTTGGTCTGCTCCTTAGTCACCACGCCGCCGCAGTTCATCTCCGAGCCCGTCGCGGCAAGGGTGATGATGTCAAAAATTTTAAGCGCGGCGCTAGGATTTTTGCCGGTGAAAAAATCCCACACGTCTCCCTCGTAGCAGGCGCCCGCGGCTACGGCTTTTGCGGAGTCCAGCACGCTTCCGCCGCCTACAGCAAGCACGCTATCTGCGCCAAATTCTTTGGCGAGCTTGATTGCTTCGTTTACCTTGCTTAGCACGGGATTTGATTTTATGCCGCCAAGCTGCGTAAATTCTATACCGCTTGCCTTTAAGCTGCTCTCCACGACGCCCATCAGACCACTCTTTCGTACGCGTTCGCTGCCGTATAGTACGAGAGCTTTTTTCGCGCCCACTTCCTTCATATACTGCCCGATATGCTCCTCTTTACCCTTGCCAAATTCTATCCTCACGGGGTTGCAAAAACTAAAATCTCTCATCTTATCTCCTTGAAATAAAGTTGCTAAATTATAGCCTTTTTTAAAATTTTGTGGTAGCGCGATGGTCCAAATTCCTTGCCTAATCGTGCAAATTTAAATATAACCCGCGTAAATTTAAAGGAGCTTAGATGAATGAAGCAGATAAAATTTTAAAAGACGCCGCAAAGATTACCGGCGAGCTGTATCTCTCCTACGGACACGTTCAGACGCCCATACAAGCGCTTAGCTTCTACCGCCAAAGCGAGCCCTCGGACTTCACGCGACGATCTATGAGCCTAGCGTATGTTTGTGCCTGCGCGGCGGCAAAATGGTGGAATTTAACGGCAAACAGCATCACTACGATACGCAAAAATTCCTGCAATACTACGCCAAGCCCGCTTGATTTTCAAAAGCGTATTAGGTTGTAGGAAACTAGATATATCTTACAAAACGGCGGCACGAAAGCGTCGCAGGCGGCTTTTGACGTCGGATACGAAAGCTCGTCATAGTTCAGCAGGGAGTACGCGAGGATGTCTGCATGCCGCCTAAAGCCCACGCGCAAACATTTCGCGACTAAGAACGAGCAAAAATTTAAAGTGATCGGCTTGGGTAAGCTTTGTAAAATTTCAAAATTTCATTGCGCAATGCAAGCCGAAATAACTGCACAATAAAACAGCATCCGCAACCGACATAAACCGATCGCAAAGTATTGCTTGCTATCAACGAGGCGGCGTCCGCTACCGAAACGAGCACTCAGTAGGGGAAAACGCGGTGCGAGAATACAGCCTAAACGTAAGAAGATAGACATAATGCAAGAGACCGCCCCGCCGCAAGAAAAACGGTGCGCCCCAGCGATGATTGCCCTCCACTTGCCTGCCGCCGCGCTAAAAGTCATTGTTCATCTTCTTGCTAATTTTATAATTTCAATCGCGTGACGTTTTATCACGCGACTCGCACAAGCAAAATCAGGCTAATCGAAATGCTTTAGATAAATTTAAATCAAGCTGAAATAGAAAAAATTTTCTTAAAAATGGCTATTTTAGTATCATAAAATTCCATAAAAAATTTATTTACACTGATAAAACACAATTTTTAATATATGTCTAATAAGCAAAATAGTAATATTTTACGATATTAAATTTCAATAAGAAAGGAGAAAATATGGAATTTTTAATGGTTCTGATGTTTTTCGTCGCGGGCCTTTTGTTGTGGTTTAGACCTGAGAAAAAGCGCGCAGTTATGGGCTTTGGTATCGCGGGTATCGCTATACTCGTCATCATGATGGCGTGGGTGAATAAATTTGCCGTCGTGCCTATGGGAAATTTTTAGGAGCGAGCAATGAAAAGTTTGCAAGATAAAATGCCTCAAAGCTTCATTCGCGGCGCCGAAATTTCTGCAGGCTGGGGCGAAGATGAAAAGCGATTTTTCAATCTTTTCGCCCTCGCGGCACTCGCTCTCATCGCTTTGCCCGTAGGTATCGCATGCCTTGTTTTGGGCTTTGGTATGGGCGATAGTCCCTGCATCATGTGCTGGCACGAGAGATTTTGCATGGTAGCGATCTCATTCGTGGCTTTGCTGATCGTTAGATACGGATTTACTGTCAAATACCTAGCCGTAATCCTCTTTTTAGCATGCCTTGGGCTATACGACGGCTTTTTGCATTACAGCCTAGACGGCACGGGCGGCGGCTACCTCGACATCAAGCAGGGCTTCGGGCTTGAAATTTTAGGCGCACACACGCAGTTTTGGGTCATAGTGGTGCATTTTTGCGTCATTATATTTTTGGGAGTGATTTTGCTGTTAGGCAAAAACGTAGGTAAAATAATGCAAAAAAGTGAAGAGGGCGCATACGGCGCGGTTCTGCCGAGCTTCGCGCTAGGCAAGATAGCCGTGGCAGCCTTTGCGATCATCATGGCTTTTAATTGCGTGCAGGCCTTTATCACCGCAGGCCCGCCGCCCTATCTAGCCTCCGCGACGCCTTCGCGCATGAGCATCGATCCGTCAAAGTGGTTTTGGGAGCTTGATCACTGGGAAGAAACCGAAATTGATTTTCGCGAAAGCTGGAATCCAAAACTACCGAATTTACCGAAGTGAGGCTGAAGATGAAAAGATTTCTAAATTTAACCCTATTGTGCGCCACACTGGCGTTTGGCGGCGAGTTTAATCTAAATCCTGCAGACGGCGCAGTGACAAATTTAACGCCGCTACGCAAAAGCGGCGAGATAACGTTAAATTTAAACAATAATAACCCAGTCACGGGGCTTGACTACGACGCGGCGAGCGGAAGCTTCTTGCTCGGTACGCTAAAATTCGAGCTCTACGAAATGGACGGCGAGCTAAAAACCGTAAAAAGCTATCTACGAAGCACGCCCGATTGGATAATGCAGATGGAAGAAACCGTCGCAGCGAGCTTTTTTAAAGGCTCGGTAGGGCTCATGAGCTATAATAAAACCTATGAGTTTTTCAAGTCCGCACCGAACCAAAGCAAAGAGGAAGCAAACAAGGCGTGGCGTTATCTGCACGATGGATACGAAAATTTCACGCTTGATTTCAAAGATCGCTACTCCACCGTACGCGCCAAACAACAGTATATCCTAAGCTGGGATCACTCGGACTTTTACGGAGAGTTTTTCATCGCGAGCGTGCCTGATGATATCAAGCAAAGCTGGAGTGTGGCGAGCTTTAGCGACGCCGATAATCTACTCTCGAGCGAATTCGTGCCGAGTTTCGATGAAGTCCTCGGCGTAAAAGATGGCAGAGACATAAGCGACTACTACGTCACGGGCATGGACGCGCAAGGCGAGTTTATTTATCTGCTTTCAAAGCAATACTCAAGCATCCTAAAACTCGATCCGCGTAGCAGAAAGATCGCGGAGGTTTATAGCTTTGAAGGCGCAAACGATGCCCATGCACTCGCTATCAAAGAGGGTAAATTCTACGTCGCGTCCAGAGAAAACGGCGTGAATAAAATTTTTATTTTCGAGAGATAAAATTTAAGCCGTCTTTGGCGGCTTTATACATTAAAATAAAGAATTTTATACAACAATACCACTTTATAACAATGAAGGTTATATTTTGTATATTTCTTATTCTTTACAATATTTTTAGTCAAAATTCTATATAATGAAAATGCAAAGGAGCAATATGAATCGAGAAAATTTGATAAAAAGTATAAATCAAGGTATTGCTTTAACTAGATATCAAATAGAACAAAGACAGGTTTTAAATGATTACTCTCTGAATATATATTCCGAAAATCTCTACAGAGATATGCTAAACGTTATATATGGATATGATCTTGAAAATGCCAATGCCGACAATAAAAATGCAGAGTATATTGACCTAGTAGATGATAAAAATAAAATTTTTATCCAAGTTACTTCGACAAAAATAAAAGCAAAAATAGATAATACTCTTAAAATTTTAGAAACAAAACCGGATTTTAAAATCAAAATCTTATATTTATTAGACAAACCTAGTCTGCGTGATAGTAGTTTTGATGAATGGAGAAACAAATATAGTATAGATGTTGAAAAATGTCTAATAGATACAAAAGACTTATTAAAAGATATCAACAATCTAGAGCAAACAAAACTGGAAAAAACTTATAATTTTTTTGATACCCAAATTTTAAAAAACTATACAACAGAGATGGTTTTAAATTTAGTAATCAAGCATATCTTAAGGCAATACCGAAAAAGAGATATCAATTTTTTAGATGATTTTAACAATGCGAAAGAAGTCGGTAAAAAACTAGAGATAAATCATCTCAACGAAAGAATAAGTGTTGAAATTAGGCGCGGATTAGATTATAGAGATAGCATAGAAAAGCTCAATGACGATATAACAATGTCTGATTTGCAGGACTTTATAGTACATGAAATATATAGGGTGATATTGTTAAAACATATCAAAGGGGTAAATACTAATGTTGGCAACATAGAAATAAAAGGTGTCGATGAACTACACTATGATTTTTATAATTCTTTAGACTTTAATAAAATATTTATCGAGCTATATAATGAGATTACAAGCTACTTTGATGTAAAAGATTTTAATGAAACAAACATAACTTGGATAATTATTAGTTATTTCTTTGAAATTTGTGATATAGGTGCAAAAAATGATAATGCCGACTAAAATAGTTAAACCAGTTGATTCAATAATTAGCATATCTGCATATATACTTAAAATTTTAAAAAATGGCAGTATTAATACAGACGATCTACTTAGAGAGCTAAATGGAGTTTACTTTAAAGAAATTACTATTGAAAAAATGCTTTTGTGTATAGATTTTTTATTTATAATCGGCAAAATAAGGAGCGATAATGATATTATTGAGCTTAATTTGCGATAATCCAAGATTTAAAGCTTTAAAATTTAATAAAGATCTAAACATAGTAGTAGGAAAACAGCTAAACCACGATCAAAAAGATACAGTAAATGGCATAGGCAAAAGCTTGTCATTAGAAATGCTTCACTATATGCTAAATGCAACAGTTTCGCAAAAAATGAAAGATTTTTTAAAAGACTATGGAAAATTTAGTTTAAGTTTTATACATGGTAATAAAAACTATACGGTAGAGAAAAAATTTGGAGAGAATAAGTGGAATATAAATGATAAGAAATACAATCAAAAAACTTATGCAACCGAACTAAATAACATTTTTAGTCAAACAATAAAATCTAATAAAATTTCTTTTAGACAGGTATTTAATTGTTTTGCCAGAAGAAGCGGATATTATGATACGTTAAGACAGCAAGGCATGGATATAAATGATTACAATCAAAGACTTGTTAATCTTTTTTTGTTGGGTATGGATATAAAGTTGCAAGAGGAAAATTACAAGCTAAAAGATGCACTAAAGAGTTTAAATAACGCCAAGACAGAACTAGAAAAATATGAAAAACAAGTACCGAAGAAAAATATCAAAGATATAGAGGATGAGATACTAAGTACGCAGGAGAATTTAAATCGATTTATTGTAGCTAAAAACTATAATGAATTAAAAGAGCGTGCAAATTCTTTGACTGGAAATTTAAATAATATTAGAAATGAAATTTATAAACTCCAAACAAATATGGCGATAAAAGAGACGAATTTACTCACGTCCGAAAATATAAGTATAGACCTAGAAGAGATAAAAAACATTTATGACGAGGCTAAAGTATTTTTTGAGGACAAAGTGTTAAAAAGACTTAATGAGGCTCAGGACTTTCACAATCAATTAGCAAAAAGTAGAAAAGAGAGAATTTTTGCAGAAATAGATGAAATACGCCAAAAACTCAAAGAACTAGAAGATGAAAGAGATTTGATAGGAAGCCAAAGAGATGGGCTTTTAAAAGACCTAAAAAATAGTGGTGCATTAGAGGAACGAGATGCATTAAAAGATAGGATATTGACGCTAGAAAAAGAAAAAAAAGACTTAGAAATTTATAGCATAACTTTGGAAAATTTTCAAAAAGATAAGACTAATATCGACTATAAAATAGCAGAGATCAAAAAGGATACAATTAAATATATAGAGGATAATAAGCTTAAGATTGATGCTATAGAAAACAAATTTAGAGATATCGTTAAAAAATTTTATAACAACAACGGAGGCTCTCTTAAAATCACAATGATTCAAAATGCAAAAAATTTGTTTAATATAGATGTGGAAATCCCCAAAGACGGTTCTTTGTCTATCGGAAATGTGAAAACCTTTTGCTATGACATGTTGCTTTATACATTAAATCCTAATATATTAGGTTTTTTAGCACATGATGGCGAGCTATTTTCAGAAATGGATAAAAGGCAAAAAGCCACCATCTTTAAAATCATATTAGATGAGGTTAGAGGTGGCAATTTGCAGTATTTCGTAAATATAGGGGATACTTCATTTAATGAGATATTAAATGACGATACGGGTATATTAAATGATAAAGATAAAAAATTCATAGAGTCAAAAGTAATACTTCAGATTAGCGAAGATCAGAATACTTGGCTATTTGGTCAAAAGTTTGATTAATATATTGACTGTATAAAATAAATAAAAATTTAAGATGAAGCAGTAAAGCTTCATCTTAATAATCTAAAATATATAGACTGCGCCAAGCACGATGAAGGCTCTTAGGCAAAAACCGCCTATGAGTACGCCGTATTCGTTATAGACGCAGCTTTTTATCTCTTCATTGCCGCGAGCGCAGACGCTACCGTCTGCATTTACGCTGCAGCCGCGAAGCATAAATTTGCTTCCGCCTAGCAGCGGCAGAGCAAGCCCAAGCACGACAAAGCCTATCCAAAACATCGGCGCAAGCGAGCCGCTGACTATCTTAGTCACGCTAGCCATGCCCGCAGCCTCGCTTCTCACGCTAGCAAATAGCGCTAGCACCGCAACGATCTCAAGCGCAACTAACGCGACGTGAAATTTATGCGCGCAGTGGCTTAGCCCGTGCCCTGCATTTAGCGTAGCGGCGGCGTTTGCGCTAAGCCCCGTGGAGATCGCAGAGATCGTAAATAAAATCGGTAGCCACACGCTAGCCCAAAGCGGGATCGCCTTTACGACGTAAAGCAGTAGCCCCGTATATCCCATCACTCCAAGCGCCAAAATAGCTCCGAGCGTGAGCATCATATCGCAAATTTTACCGCTCTTTTTGATCTGCAAAAGCACCAAAACGCTAATTACGATGAAAAACGTAAGTAGATACGTACCTATGCTCATCATCGAAACCGGACGCGTGTAGAGCTGTAAAATTTTAAGAGGATTTATCGCAGCGCTCGGCGCCAGGTCAAATAGCAAAAGCGCGGTTCCTATTATTACCGCAACGGGTGCTAGCAGAAAGCCGAACTTATAAAACCTCTCGTTTAATGAGCCCAAAAAGCCCTTGTAAGCCAAAGCCGAGCACAAAAACGCCCCGGCGCCTAAACCGCCTAGAAACAAATAGATGACTATGAGCCATCCCCAAGTCGTCTGTACCATTGTCATTCCTTTAAATTTTTAAAAATTCCAGGATCTTTTAGTGCACTTTTAAGCGCATCCATCTCGCTATTTAAGTAGAGATTTAAAAAGCTTCCGAAACTCTTCCAAAGGTCTAAATTCGCGTGCTCGTCGCAGCGAGCGGCAAATTTGCAAAACCACTGCGACGGATGAGCGGCGATAAATTCCGCCTTTTTACGCAGAATTTCATTAAATTTAGCCTCATCCTCCACCTTTAGCGCGCTAAAACTTAGAAAATAAAGATATTGCAGCTCGTACCCGATGAAATCGTCGGGAAATTTATCAAGCTGCGCATCCTCGAGTTTTAGCCCCGAGCTCTCGTAAAAGCTTCGCACCTGCATCGTCTTTGCCCCAAACATCGTTTGATAGTCGAAATACACCGACTCGTAAGGCTCGGCTTTGGGGCGCTTAGGACCTACGAAGAGCCTATTGAATTCGTAGCGAATTTCATCGATTAAGCTTGGCTCGCTTTTGCATTTGGCAAATTCGAGGATAAGCTTATGCTCTTTAAGCTTAGGCGCGAAATCCTGCGTCAAATTTAAAAGCTCGTCCAAATTTTCACCGGTAAGAGGCACCAAAAATACCTGCCTCAAAAAGTCCTCGACGCAAAAGCTCTGCTTTAAATTACGCATCTTTTTATCCTTAGTGGATAAACTCATTGCGCTTCATGCGAGGATAGAAGCGGATATTCGGCTTTGTAAAAAAGCGTTTAAAGCCCGGCATCTCCTTCTCCATCCCCGCGCTATCGCTCACGTCGCTATCGACTAGCTTTAGCACATCGCAAGGACAGCCCGCTACGCACGCAGGCTCCTCGCCGCGCTCGAGCTTCTCGGCACAGAGGTTGCACTTTTGCGCTTTGCCGTCTTTGCCCTTGGTTATCGATCCGTAAGGACAGGCTACGATGCAGTATCCGCAGCCGATGCATTTATCGTGCAGCGGCTGAACGACGCCGTTTTCGAGCTTAATGTAAGCTCCTACGGGGCAGACGTCCATACATGCAGGCTCTTCGCAATGGTGGCACGAATGCGAGATGAAAATTTCTTTTTCAATCTCATCTTCATGGATGAGCATCATATCGACATGGCGCCAGTTGATGTCAGGGTCTTGATTATGATAGACCTGACATGAAATTTCGCACGCCTTACAACCTATGCAAAAGTTGTAATCAAATAAAAATCCTTGTTTTCTTTTCATTTTATGCCTCCTGTTTTGCAGCTTTTTTTACTTCGCAAAAGCTTGCGGTATAGGTCGATCCGTTGCCCAAATCGCTCACTCCGTCCGAGCAAAGGATGTTTGCTCCAGTGCGAGATTTGGTTACTTTAACCCAGATATTATTCCATGCGTAGACGATACCCGGCTGCATCTGATTGGTCTCGACCGCCGTAAATATCGCAGTGCCCTTTTCGTTCGTAGCCTCGACCGTATCACCCTCTTTGATACCGCGCGCCAGCATATCCTCGCGCGTCATAAATAGCTCGGCATTGCCCTTTACGATGACGCGTTTTAGGATGTAAGGCATATTGCCCCAGTTTGAGTTATCCTGAAGCTGCGTGCCCGGCGTCATGAAATAAAGCGGATATTTTTTCAAATAATCTTTGCCGAAATTTTTATGTTTTTCGTAGTAATCCCAATCGTCGTCAAGATCGATCACCGGGTGGTAGCCTGCGTCCTTGAAAGCTTCGGAGTAAAGCTCGCACTTGCCGCTTTTAGTGCCGAATACCAGCTTGTCCTTCGGCGCATAAGGGTAGTAAGGGAACTGATCCTTCATCGTCTCAGGCGTCCTAAACGGCTTGATCCAGCCCACGCTTTTTAGTTTTTCGTAAGTGATATTTTGCTTTTTGGCAAATTCCGTATCCAAAAACCGCCTGCAAACCGTCTCGCTATCCCAGTCGAAGCACTCCTCGGTATATCCCATCGCCTTGGCTAGAGCGTTAAAAAATTCCAAATTCGTCTTGGCTTCGCCCAGTGGCTTGACGCTTTGGGCGTTGTAGCAGACGTAGCCCGAAATTTGATCGTTTTGAATATCCTCGCTCTCCATAAAGGTAACGCCCGGCAATACGTAGTCAGCGTAATCGCAGGTGTCGGTATCGTAAGGATCGATGACTACCAAGAAAAAATCGTCGTCCATCGCGCGTTTTTTGATTAAATTCGTATTCGGCGCCGTTACCATTAAATTTGAGTTGTAGTTGATACAGGCACGAATGACCGTATTTATCGGCTTACCCAAATAGGTCGGATTTTCCTTCTGGATACCTTTGCCAAATTCTACATAGCTTACCTGCTGGCGCTCTATCTTTTTGCCTTCCGCGTCTTTTGGCGAAAGATCTGGCATGCAGTTATCGAAGTTAAAGCAGCCCTTTACATGCACGTAAGCCCAAAATAATCCGCCGCCAAGTTTTGTAAGGCAGCCCGTAAGTACCGGCAAGAAGGTAACCGCGCGTACCAGCCTTGCTCCGTTAAAGTGCCTTTGCCCACCGTCGCCGTGCATGATAGCCGGTGCTTTTGCGTGAGCGTATTCTCGTGCAAAGACTTTGATCTGATCGACGCTTGCGCCGCACATATCGCTTAGCTCGCCGTAGGTGTAGAGCGAGCACTCATGTACTAGATCTTCAAAGCCGGTTGTATATTTTTCTACGAATTCATGATCATATAGATCTTCTTCTATCAAAAATTTGCAGACCGCTAGACAAAATGCCGGATCGCTCGAAGGCTTTAGCTGGATAAACATATCGGCCTGGTTTGCGAGCGGAATTCTGATCGTATTTATGACGATAATCTTGCCGCCTCGCTTTTTGACGCGGTGGGCAAATCTAATCCAGTGCACCGCCGTATAGGCTTCGTTTGAGCCCCAGCTGATATACATATCGCTCTCATCGACTTCCAGCGCGTCTTTTGAAAAGTCCGTGCCGATGACGCTCGGTGTGCCTGCATAACGCGGCCAGTCGCACGGGTTGCGCACAAGCCTCGTAGCGCCGTATTTTTCAAAGAAATTTCCAGGCGCGATCGTCTTTGAGATATGCCCTTCGTTGCCCGAATAGACAAATTCCGTCAGCGCCTCGCCGCCGTATTTTGCTTTGATCTCGGTAAGCTTCGCGGCTATCTCTTTTAGCGCTTGATCCCAGCTTATGCGTTCCCACTTGCCCTCACACTTTTTACCGACGCGCTTCATCGGATACATTATACGATCGGCGTTGTATAGGTGCATTGCGTAGGTATGGCCTTTGACGCAGACCGTGCCTTGCGTTAGAGGGTGCTTCGGATCGCCCTTGATGCTAACCATCTTGCCGTCTTTGATCTCTGCGATCATCGAACAGGCGTCGCGGCAGTTTCTAGGACAGGTGAGGTAGTGATACTCTACGCCCTGCTCGTTTTTATAGGATTTCGGTTTAAAATCCACCTCGAACTGCTCCATACCAAATAGGCTTGGAGATGCTCCAGCCGTAGCTAGAGCCGCTCCCGCGCCTTTTAAGAAAGAACGTCTTTGCATCTCTTCTCCTTAAATGTGGGCTTTATTTCATATCGTATATGAAAACTTTATTTTCTTTGCCTTCGCGCGAAAAAACATAAAATTTGCCGTCCTTCACCGCAAGCGCCCTTGCGTTTGCCGCTCCGCTAAAACTATACGCATCCTCAATCTTATGAGTTTGCAAATTTAACTTTAAAATGGTTGAGAAATTTTTACTCAAAAGATAAACGGAATCAGGCTGAGCGTCGATGCCCGTGACATAGTATTCGCCTAGGCTCCTGCCCTCTTTTAGCTTTAAATTTGAGCCGATTTGCGGAATAAATTCCTCCAAAATCATCTTATCGTCGCCGTCAAACACCGCCACGCTCCAATAATCCCTCACGTCGTTAGGCACGGACGCAACGATAAATTTATTCGCAGCCGCGTCATAATCCCAGCCGAGGATATATTGCTGCTTTGCTCGAAGCGTAGAGAAGCGCCCTTTGTTGCCGAGATCGTTTAGCTTCCATTTATCCCAGCCCTCGCTCAAGTGCCTCCACTGGCTGTTTTGCTCCTCTGCACTCAATCCGTCCGTAGGCTCATAAAAGACGAAGGTTTTATTAAAACTTATCATGCCGAGCTCGTTTTTATACCACGCAGCACCCACGGTCGCCTCCATCTCCATTATAAAATGGCGATCATGCTTGCCGTATCTAAGCGGCTTTAAATTTTCGTCCGCAACGTAAAATTCGTTATTTTTAGAAACCAGTGCAAACTGCTTTTTATCTGCGTCGTAGTCCGCTCCCGTAATCGGTGCGTCGTTTTGTAAGCTTAAACTCACTTCCGCACTCGGCGCACCAAGCTCCTTCACGCCTTCAAGAGCGCCTGCTTTGCTATCGAGATTAAACTCAAACCCAAACGCCAGAGCCGCTAGCGCCGTAAAAATCATCAGCTTTTTCATCTTTTTGCTCCTTAGTTTGGCAGATCCGGAAGCTCCGGATTCCAATCGAATCTAAAATCAAGCGCGCTTTGCCAGTGATCTTTCTCCCAAAACCATTTTGCAGGATCAAGGCTCATCCTAGCCGGCGTGCTAGAGCCCAGATACGGCGGCGGGCCTGAGACGATGAAAGCCTGCGCGCAGTTTGCGGAGATGATGACGATGAAGATTAAATTTGCAATCTTGCCCAGAGGCAGATAGCGCAAAAACTCGCCGTATTCGCCGCTCGTGCTCTTTTTCATTATCTCGCCTAAATTTTTGCTGCATAAAAATATAACCGCCAAAAACGCGATCACGCAAAAATCTACGACGATGACCCAAAGCTGCGTGTGTGCGCCTAAAATTTCAAGTCCGAAGCCCTGCTTTATGTCGAGGTAGCCGCCGAACGTCCCATCAAGGCTATAATGGATAAAGCCGTTGAACATCCCCCAGCAAGCCATCAGTAAAAGCGCCGCGACGTAGCCGGGTTTTAGACCGTATCTAAGGATAAAAAGCGCGATAAGACTGATGGCTATCATCGTGATCCTCTCCGCCCAGCACATCACGCACGGGCTATCTCCCATACCAAAGCCCAGTATCAAACAGGCTATACCGACCGGGAGCGCCACGAGGGCGATGATGGCTAGCGACATTAGGTTAAAAAATCCTCGCTCGGCGGCGGGAATTTGATTTTGTTCTAAATTTTGCATATCGCCCTCCTAAAAGTTGCCTACCGGCACGACGACCCATAAATTTACGTAAAACTCGAGCGCGATCAGTATCGCGCAGCCTGCCGCGGCGCAGCCCGTAGCTAAATTTTTCCTCTGCGGCTTAAAATATAATATAAGCCCGCTGATCAAAAATAGCGTCAAAATAAGAAATTCCATTTCAAACCGTCCTTTCCTAATAAAATTTAATCCTAAGCACGCTTATTCTTAAAGAAATAATATAACTTTATTTATAAAATTTTGTTTAAAAAATAGATTTTTCTATTCATATTAAATTTTTTTCTATAAAATTTTCCTACTAAAAATATATTTTTATAAATTATTTTATTATATTTAAGCTAATATTAAAAATATGATTGAAATTTTATAAATTATTTTACTCGCTAATATTTTTTATCCTTAAGATAAAATTTAAAACAACTTAAACAAATATTGTGTAATATTTCAACAGAATTTTAACCTAAGGCGAAATATGGAAAATATATTTTTAGAATCTTACGACGTATTTAGGGTATCGAAAAACGCGAGCAAGCTAAAAATTTACAACGACTTTTTAAGAGACAACAAAAGATACTCCGTAACGCGCTGTTATTATGTCATAGTCGTGGATAATACATTTTTGACCTACTCGCATTTGATGATTTATGAGGAGCTGCTTTATCTTCTGTATTCGCAGAACAAGCTAAAAAACGGCGATTTTTCGCTTACGCTCAAAAAATCGGAGCTCGCGAAAAAATTTAAGACCGACATCACCAAAAGCGCGACCGAGACTATAAAGCGCTTTTATGAGATGCAGCAAGTAAAAATCACTATTTTCGTAAAAGACAAAGTCGAAAAACAGATGAATATCATAGAGCGCATCGACGCACCCGTGACCGAAAAATACGGTGACATCCCCGACGAGATCAATATCTCGCTAAATTCCGAGTTCGTGCGGCTCTACCGCTGTGCATATCTGGATAAGATCGAGTATTTAAATAGCTTTGATATCGAGCAGGGCAGCTTCATCCGCTACTTCATACAGCACGAGCTAGACGGAGGCGTCAAAAGCTCTGCAATCATCGATAAAATGGGCGTTACGACGTATCTGCCCTTCACCTATAAAAAGCGCTTCGAGCAAGAGATCGCAAGAGCGAGCTTTTACTATAAAAACGAGAAATTTTGCATAAAAGACGGCTTTGTCGTCATCGAAAACCACGAGAACAAGGCGATAGATAATCAAAATGCGTCGATTGAGCTTTTCGGCGCGATATACGAGCAGATAACGCAAAACTGCACCAAATCCGTTACGCTAAACGAGCAAAATTTAGCGAAGTATTACGCGCGCTTCGGCAGGTTTGAGACGAGCCAGACGGTATTTAAAATTCTAAGCAATATGGAGCTCATGCTAAATCAATCGATGCAGAAAGAAAACGCGAAGATCGCCTGCTTTTCGCACTTTTTCGAAAGTATCGTCTGCAAAAACGGCGAGGAATTTGAAATTTTGATCGAGCTAAATCAAAAGGGCTTTGAGTATATCGTCTCGCGTAGCGCGAATTTGGACTTTTGGAATGTCGAATCCGCAGACTATGGACTCACGCCGTACCCCGTAAATAGCTGTGCGACAAACGGCAAGCTGGGGTAAATTTAAGTCGGTAAATTTTAAAATCTATCCGTAAAATGCGGGAGTACGCCCGCTGCATCAAGGACAAAGCGCGGGCAAATTTTAAAAATTTACTCCTGCGTCCTTAGCTCGGCAATGAGCCCGTCAAGCTCCCCGCTATTTTGCGCGCTCAAAAGCCGCTCGTTTATAAGCCGCATTTGCGCCGAAAACTCGCTATCAAGCATATCTGCAACGAAATTTTCGCTCTCGCTCTCGTCCGTCACCGGATACATATCGCGCCAGATATCGGTTATCCACCAGCCGCACTTCGAGACGCAGATAAAGTCCTTCAAAACGCCCGTCTTTAACTTCATCATCACTTCGTCGGTTTGTTTGATCTCGCTTGCGACGAAGTCTTTGTGGATGCCGTCTAGGCATGTAAAAATGCGATGCCCTAGGCTCTGGACGCTGTTTTCGGAGCAGATCCTAAACTGAAAGACGCTATCTTTAAAATTTAAATCAGACAAGCAAATTGGATGCTTTTGAGTAAAATTTGGAAATGAATCGAGGCTCCTGTCGTCGATGCTAAGCACCCAGCTCGAGTTTGGATTTTTGCGGACAAACTCGTCAAAACTAAGCCTGATAAATTCTTTATAGCTTAGCTCCTCGGCGGTGAAAAAGTCGTAGTTAGCGCAATTTGCATCTTTAAAATCTTTAAATTTCATGATCCCTCCCGTAAAATACCGTTTCAAATTTACTCAAAGTAGTATTTTATCATTTTGCGGGATTTATTTTTATTAATCCGAATAAATTTAATCAAGAATTCGCAGCTCAAATTCCAACTAAAGCTTATTGCCATATTTTGGGTAGTGTTTGTGCATGCCAAATAGTAAAATTTAATGACATTTGAAATATCTTGAAGAAATTCCGCCGCTTGGAATTTCGCACCGCAAAATTCCAAGATCGGCATTCCAAAGTAAAATTCTGCGCATAGGATTTTGGTGCAGAATTTTGCTCAAGATAAAGCCTCGCCAAATACAGCACAGAAGCTCCATTGAAACCGAAATCTTGCGGATTTGCGGCACCTAAATTTACGCGCTACGCACGAAGTTAAATTTTAATTCGCGCTGCGAAATAAATCATAAAATTCTATTTCACCAGCTCGTAATTATACTCTTTCGTGCCGTCGAGTAGATTTGTGACGTTGTAGCCTCGTTCGTTTAGGGCTTTGGCGAGCTTGGCGCTACGGTTGCCGCTGTAGCAGTGTGTGATCATCTTTTTGTCTTTATTAGCCTCAAGCACGTCCTTGTAGTTTTCTAAAGGCTCGCCGTATGGGATATTTATCGCGCCTTTCATATGCCCCGCGTCGTAGTCCTGCTTCTGCCTAGCGTCGATGATCAGCACGTTTGGATCATTTGCTATTTTCAAAAACCCATCCGCGTTTATGCTGCCGACCTTATACAGCTCGTAGTCGTACTGCTTTACGCCGGGCGCGTTCATAAGCACATTGAAACCCTTTTGTTTAAGCAGATCAAGCGCCTTGCCGCTGCGGTTACCCGTATTGCAATAAAGCACGACGTTTTTATTCTTGTAGGCGTTTATCTCATCCAGCCTGCTTTCAAGCTCTCCAAGCGGGATGTTGATCGCGTGTTTTATGTGGCCTGCAGCGTACTCATCTGCAGTTCTAACGTCAATGACTAGATAATTTTCTTTTGCTCTATTGTCCTCCTCTAGTGCCGATAGCGCTGCGCCGCTTATAGCGTAGCCGCTAGGCTGCTGCGTTTCGGCGCAGCAAGTCGCGAAAGATCCCAATGCCGCCAGCAAAACCGCGCTTTTTAAAATTTTGTGAGAAATAAATTTCATATGTTTCCTTTAAATTTTTAGCTTTTAAAGCGGGAGATTATATCAAAAATTTAGCTAAATAGTGTGAATTTGTGCGGAATGCGTTAGATTATACTGACGCGAGATTTGCCGATGTGAAAACGCGAAAGAGACTCAAATAAAAAACTTTTGCCAAAATAGCTTAAAGGCTCGTAGATAAAGATGCTTTGCGTAAATTTGTCTTTTAGAGGCGAAGCAACAAATCCAAAAAAACTCACATTTGCCCGAAGGTAAATTTCATTCTTTTGCTAATTTTCATTATTTTTCAAGTATAAGTAAGATATAATCTCGAACTTTTTTGAGGCGCAGTTGCACCCTTAAAGGTAATTTGAAGATGGTGTCAAGAGAGAGACTTGAACTCTCGACCTCCGGCTTATGAGACCAGCGCTCTAACCAGCTGAGCTACCTTGACACGAGAAAAGAAATGGCAAGTATAGCTAAATATTCTTATTTTTAATTGAAACACTTTAAAAGGAGAGAAAATGAATGCGGCTTTGATTTTATTAGTCGTCATAGTTTTGTTAGTTTTAGCGTTAGTGAGCGTTTATAACTCATTCATCGCTAAACGCAACCAGGTGCGAAATATCGCTTCTACCGTCGATACGCAGCTTAAAAAGCGCTACGACCTAATTCCCAATCTAGTTAGCGCTACGCGCGAATATATGAGCCACGAAAGCGCAGTACTAACGCGCGTTAGCGAGCTTCGCTCACAAGCGATCAGCGCAAGCTCTAACGCCGATAAATTTAGACTAAATAGCGAAATTTCGGCTCTTTTGGGACAGATACGCGTTGCAGTAGAGGCGTATCCAAACCTCAAGGCTAACGAATCGTTTGCCAAGCTGCAAAACGCGTTAGGCGAGTGCGAGGAGCAGATCAGCGCAGCACGCCGCGCTTATAACGGCGCCGTTACGGTTTATAATAACGCCTGCGAGATGTTTCCTACTAACATCATCGCTAACGTTTTTAGCTTCGCCAAGGCGGAATTCTTTGCCGCCAGCGAGCAAGAAAAGCAAGCCCCGAACGTATCTGAGCTTTTCAAAAAATAAGCGCGAGACGTAGAAAATTTACGATGAAATTTTAAAATTTTATCGCAAATAACGCCGAGCGTCGCAAGGCTAAATTTTATAGCTAGCAAAACGGATTGCGCGCAAAGAGCGTGTTCTTAAAAGAGTTTGCTTCGTCCCCGCGTGCTCGTCATCTCGTTTGGGATATTTTGCGATGCGCGGTACTTAGAATTTTAACAATAAAATTTTACGAAATTAATTTGATTTGTATTTTCTTGCTGCGCAGGAGCTCGTTTTAACAAACGGTGCAACGCCAAATTTTAAAAGCCAAAATTTCGCGGTATAAATTTTGGCTCAAGATAAGCTAAGCGGATTCTCTCTTATCATCTTTAATAAAATATGATAGAATTCCTTCGTATCTTTGCTGTTATTATATCTAAATTCACATTCTTTAAGATGAAGCAAAAAATTCTCTTTCTTAATGCCTTTAAATTTAGATAATCTATGTTTGGCGTATCCCCAGAAGTTTTCTATACCGTTTATATGGTTTTTACCATTAGCAAATTCATTCTTTGAATGTTTTACTCTATAGTGAGCTTTAGCTCTGTAATCTACTAATCCATCATAAGCCTTCCAGCAATCTGAATAGATAGTAGAGCTATCAAGCGCGCTATATTGAGATAATATAGGTATCAGTTCATTTGCAGAGCAGTTTTTAACTATCTGGGTATAAACTTTGCCGTCTCTTTTAAGCATACCGAATACCGGTTGCTTTCCGCTTGCACCTCTACCTCTCTTACCTCTTACTCTTTTAGCTCCGAAGTAACTTTCGTCAATCTCTATTTCACCGCTAAATTTGCTTATATTTTCACATTCTTGAGACATAAGAATTCTGATATTTTTTAGAATTTTGTTGATGGAAATTCTAGAAATCCCGGTTAAATTTGCTATTTTAGTAGCCTCTATATCCTCTGCAAAATACTTTAAAATTTCTCTAAATTTCTTCTGCGAAATTCGGGAACGAATTATATACTTGTTTTTCATCGGCAGGATCATAGTTAAAAACTCCTTTGGAAGTTTTTAACTTATCTTGAGCCCGAAATTTTAGCCAGCTTGCCGCCGCCGCTACTTACGCAAGCGGCAGCAAAAGTAATGCTGCGTTAGTCGTAAGTAATTTTGCAAATTTGCGCTTCGGTTGCGACTGCAAGGTCCTTCGGCGCAAGAGCAATCTGTTTTCCGCGCACACCTGCGCTAACGTAAATTTTCTCCTGCGTTAGCGCTCGCTCATCGATGAAGGTGCGGAAGTACTTTTTCATCCCAAGCGGCGAGCAACCGCCCCTGACGTAGCCCGTGACCTTTTGTAAATCCTTCAAATCCATCAGCTCGCAACGCTTCGCACCGCAGATGTGCGCGAGCGCCTTGAGATCCAGATTTAGATCGCCTTGCAGGCAGGCTACGACGTATTCGTGATCCGCCGTGCAAACTATCGTTTTATAGACCCGCTCGATCGGCTCTCTCACGCTGTTTGCCACGTGCACCGCGTCTAAATTTAAAGGATCAACCACATATTCTTTGATCTCGTAGGGGATTTTCAGACCGTCCAGTACGCGCGCGGCGTTCGTCTTTGAACTCATTTCGCCTCTTTTCTTAAATTTAATAGCGGATTTTGTTTTCTTTCAGAAAATCGCGCAGATCTTCGTATTCGCTCTGATCGAAATAGCGCCATTTGCCAGGCTTTAGCGTTCCAAGCGTCATTCTGCCGAATGCCGTGCGCTTAAGCTCCACAACGTCCAGATCAAAATAACCGAAAAATCTACGCAACTCGCGGTTTTGACCCTCGTTGATGATCGCCTTGATCTTCGTATAGCCGCCGCTGCTAGGCATTATGCGATAGCCCAAGAAGGGCTTAAATTCCATCGATTTGATCTTGCTTTTGGCGTGCGCGCCCTTGCTTGCGTCTGCGGCGAAAAAGCCTTCGCGGATCGCCGTTACGACCTCCTCCTTCACCTCGCCCTTTACCTTTAGATAGTACTCTCGCTCGATGTCGCTGTTCATCAGCGCCGTAGCGATCGCCGGCGCATCGGTCAGCAGCAAAAGCCCCTCGCTTGCAAAATCCAAACGCCCTACGCTAACAAATCTACTAAATCCCTCCGGCAAGCTATCGTAAATCGTCCGCCTGCCGCGATCGTCCTTTTTAGTAACTAACTCGCCTTTGCGTTTGTTATAAACGATCATCGTAAATTCCGTCTTAGGCTTGATGAGGCGCGAGCCGATGCGGATCTTCTCTTCGCCGCTAACCTCGATGAAATCACTAACGACACGACCGTTAATGCTAACCTTGCCCTGCTTGATCAGCTCATCCGCCTCACGGCGCGAGTAGGCGGTGTTATGAGAGATAAATTTATTCAGACGCATCTTTTGCATTATTTTAGCCCCAGACTCGTTAGATCATGGATATGCAAGATCCCCACGGGCACGCCATTTTCGACGACAGGCAGGACTTGAATTTTGAATTGCTCGATCAAATTTAGCGCATCTATTGCGAGCATATTTTTATCGTCTAGCATTTTAGGATTTTTGGTGGCATATTTCAGCGCATCGCCGTTGATATCGAAGTCCTCTCGCATCAGCGCGCGGCGCAGATCGCCGTCGCTTAAGATCGCCTCAAGCGCGCCCTTTTCGTTCACTAACAAAACGGTGCCGAGCTTTCCGTGAGTCATAACGTCGATAGCTTGTTTTAGGCTGGCGTTACGGCTTGCGACCGGTAAATTTTTACTTTGCATCACATCTTTTACTTTGACGAAAAGCCGCTTGCCCAGGCTGCCGCCCGGGTGGAAATTTGCGAAATCCTCCTTGCCGAATCTGCGCCGCCTCATCAAACATATCGCTAACGCGTCGCCTAACGCAAGTGTTAGCGTTGTAGAAACCGTCGGCGCAGCACCTAGCGGGCAGGCCTCTTTGACGATGCTAAGGCTTATGAACTCGTCGCTAACCTTGCCGAGCGAGCTGTTTTTATCGCGCGCCATCGCGATAATCTTCACGCCGAAGCGTTTGAGGTGAGGCAGAATTCTAACCAGTTCCTCGCTCTCGCCGCTAAAACTGATCGCAAGCACCATATCGTCCTTGCCGATCATACCCAGATCGCCGTGCAGCGCCTCGGTAGGGTGGACGAAAAACGACGGCGTGCCGGTGCTGGCAAGCGTCGCAGCGATCTTAACGCCTATATGGCCGCTCTTGCCTACGCCGGTGACGATTACCTTCCCTTTGCAAGCCAGGATCAGACTTACGGCTCGCTCAATTTCGCCGCCGATAAGATCCGCATGCCGCAAAAGCTCCGCTCCTTCGAGCCTCAGCACCTCTCGTGCCGTATCTAAAATTTCACTCATTAAACCTTCTTTTTAAAATTTGCTTTCATTTTGCGCCTCTTTGCGCCGCGCCTAAATTTGCGCTAGCCGAAATTTCGCGCCTTTAAAATTTACGCCATAAATTCTAATCTACAAAATCACGCGCCGCCCTGCCTGCTCGCCGAGAGCTTGCTAGATGCTCTTTAAATTTCGCTTTACGCTAAATTTTACGCTTGAAATTTTATTCGCCGCTTTGAAATTCCAACGCTGCAAAGCCTGCTTACGTCGCAAAATTTCACGCCCGAAAGCTCGCCCGCGCCATAAAATTTCATTCGCCCGCCGCAAATCAAAGCCGCCCTGCTCGCTGAATTTAGCCGTGCTTACATCAAATAAATCACCGGCACGATGGTCGGATATTTTTTGATCTTTCTAAAGATATGCTTGCGCACGGCCTGGCGGATCTTGCCTTCTAGCGCCCAGTGATCGAGCAAAAACTCATCTTTTAAATTTGCCAAAAACTGCTCGATGATGCCCTGCATCTCTTTGGTAAAGTGCGCCGTTTGGTTCTCGGCGACGAGCCCGTAGGTGATGACGCGCGTCTGAATGAGCCTCTTTTCGTTTTTGTCGATCTGCGCGATGATGACCGCGACGCCCGCATCGGCTAAATTTTGGCGGTGCTTGACGATCTCGTCGGAGATCTGCTTGTTGATCTGGTTGTCGATGAAGACCTTGCCCGTCTTGACGGTCTTAACGCGCTTTAGGTATTTTTCGCAAACCTCCATCTGATCGCCGTCGTTCATCAGATAGATATTTTTCTCCTCTATGCCGCACTCCATCGCAGTCTCTTTGTGCTTTACGATGTGGTTGTATTCGCCGTGCACGGGTAGGAAAAATTTCGGCTTTATCAAGCGCAGCATGAGTTTTTGCTCCTCGATCGAGGCGTGCCCGCTTACGTGTATCTCGCTGAAGTCCTGATACGCGACCTTTGCACCGCTTTTTAGCAGGTAATTAAGCACGGTCGAGACGCTGCTTTCGTTGCCCGGGATCGCTTTGGCGCTGATGATTACCTGATCGGTGGATTTGATCTTGATATATTTGTGCTCGTCCGTCGCCATACGGTACAGCGCGCTCATTGTCTCTCCCTGCGAGCCGGTAGTAACGATTAAAACCTCATTATCGGGGTATTTGGAGACCTGATCGGCATCGACAAAGATTTTTTTGTCTAAATTTACATAGCCGAGCTCCATCGCGGTAAATAAATTTCGCTCCATGCTTCGTCCGATGACGCAGACCTTGCGGCCGTATTTTACGCCGCGCTCTATAGCCTGATAGACGCGGTGGATGTTTGAGCTGAAGGTACTCATTATCACTCGCCCCTTACAGCTTGAGAATATCGTATCAAAGGTCTTGCCTACCGAGCTTTCGGACTTTGTGATCCCCTCTTTGTGCGAGTTTGTGCTATCGCTCATCAAAAGCATAACTCCGCGATCGCCGTAATAAGCTAGGCGGTTCAGATCAGTCGGATAGCCGTCGATCGGCGTGTGATCGATCTTAAAATCGCCCGTATGGATGATCGTGCCCGCCTTCGTCGTGATCGCAAGCGCGCTCGCATCGATAATCGAGTGCGTTATGTGGATAAACTCGACTTCAAAATCGCCGATCTGGTAGAGCTGGCGCTTCTGCACGGGGCGGAAGTAGCTACGCTCGGCTTTGAGGCCGTGCTCTTCAAATTTATTGCTTATCATCCCCAAAGGAAGCGGCGTAGCGTAGATCGGGAATTGGAATTCTTTGAAAAAATATGGCATCGCGCCGATATGATCCTCATGCGCGTGGGTGATAATGATGCCCTTGATCTTGTTTTTTATCTTACGAACATAATCGAAGTCAGGGATTAAAATGTCCACGCCAAGCATACTCTCCTCCGGAAAGCTCATGCCCACATCGACGATGATCGCACTCGTATTGGTCTCAAAAACGGTCATATTCGCACCGATCTCGCCCAGTCCGCCAAGCGGCGTGATACGCACCGTCTCATCACTGCGATTAGCGTCTTTAAGCGGGTGCAGGCGCTCCTCGTGGATCAGCTTATTTTCCGCGATCGCCTCTTCCATCGCCTTTTGCCACGGCTCGTTGCCGGTGAGGCTCTTTGGCATATTTGAGCGCTTTTTGTGCTTTTTCTTTTTCTGGGCGTCTGCGGAGCTTGCATCGTCTGCGGCGCTAGAATTTGCGCCTTTTGCGTTATTGCCGCTTGGCTTTGCACGACCGTCGCGGTTTAAATTTGAACCGCCCGCGCCGTTTTCGTTGCTTTTTGGGTATGCGCCGCCGAAATGCGCACCATTCGCGCCGTTTGAATTGCCGCTTGACGAACCGCTCGCAGAATTTGATCCGTTGCGAGGGCCATTTTTTGAACCCTTTGAACGAGCGGAATTTTGCCCGTTTTTCGCGCCTTTGTTTTTGTGAGAGCTGTTTTCGTGCTCGCCGCCGAATTCCACATCGCCCGCAGAGCCTTCGCTTGCGATAGATTTTTTTAGATTTTCCTTGCGTTTTTTATAGCGATTGCTTTTTTTGAGTCGTTCGACGCCGTTTTCATTTCTGTTTTCTTCCATCTTTTGCCTTTAAATTTTTAAAAATTTCTAAAAAAAAGGTGGAATTTAACTCGTGCGCCCGAACCGTGGGCGGAATTTTCAAATTTAAAAAGATCTCTTCGGCTAAGCCTCTATCAAATTTTGCGCTTAAATTTTTAATAAGCGTCTTTCGCGGCGCGCTGAAAGATACGCGCAAAAAGCTTTTAAATTTCTCGTATTCATCGAGATTTTGGAGCTGAACGCAACTTTTTACGCCGAGGCTATCTGCGTTTATCTCGAGGCCGGGCTTAAAATTTTTGCCTTTTACGAGCCTGATCACCGATGAGGTCACCTTCGGCGCGGGCTCGAAGCAGCCGGGCTCAACGTCAAACAAAAGCTCGCAGCCGCCCGCAAAATCGGCCAGGATCGAAAGGGTGCTAAAATCGCTCTGCCCTGCTCTAGCGCAGAATTTTAAAGCGACTTCCTTTTGGATCATAACCAAAAATCCACCGCATAGCTCATCGTCGATCGCCTGCAAAATCATCTTCGTAGCGACGTAGTAGGGCAAATTTGCGACCAAAAAATATTCGCCGCGCTCAAGACCCCGCTCCTGCCAAATCCGCAAAGCATCGCCCAAAACGAGCTCAAGCTCGCCGCTAGCGATCTGCTGCGCAAATTTAGCGCTTAAAATTTGATATAAATCTTCATCTATCTCGAAACTTTTTAATCTGTAAAATTCCAAAAGCTTACGAGTTAAATCACCTAAGCCAGCCCCGATCTCAACGACATTCTGTACATTCTCGGGAATCGCTTGGATGATCTTGTTTAAAACGGCTTCGTCTTTTAAAAAGTTTTGCCCGAACTCTTTTTTCGCCCTAATCATCGCGAGAGTCTAGCCAAATTTTACTTATAAAGTCATTATGTTAAGTAAAATTTGGCTAAAATCATAAAAAATTTTATTCCGAAGGACCGCTTTGAATAGATTCGCAAAACGCATAATCCCATGCCTAGACGTCAAAGACGGACGGGTGGTAAAGGGCGTAAATTTCGTAGGTCTCGTGGATGCGGGCGATCCGGTGCAGGTCGCCAAACGCTACAATGAAGAGGGCGCGGACGAGCTGTGTTTCCTCGATATCACGGCGTCGCACCTTGGGCGCGATACGATCGTAGACGTCGTAGAGCGGGTCGCGCGCGAGCTTTTTATCCCGCTGACCGTGGGCGGCGGCATACGCACGATCAATGATATCTCGCGCCTACTAAACGTCGGCTGCGACAAAATAAGCCTTAACTCCGCCGCGATAAAAAATCCGAATTTGATAGACGAAGCCGCGAATAAATTCGGCTCGCAATGCGTCGTAGTCGCGATCGACGCGAAACTAAATTCGAACGAAATTTCAAGCGGTAATTTATGCGGCGCGACACGGAATTTGAACGCAAATTTACGCAACGAAGCACGGAATTTTGGAGAGACTTCACTCGGCTCGCAGGATGAAATTTTAACTGGGAACGGCGAGCCTTGCGGCTATAGCGTGTTTATAAACGGCGGCAGGCTGGATACCGGCAGGGATGCGCTTGCCTGGGCAAAAGAGGCGCAGGAGCGCGGTGCGGGCGAAATTTTACTCACGTCGATGGACTGCGACGGCGTTAAAAACGGCTTTGAGTTAAATTTGATGCGGATTTTTAGCGAGCTTGACATCCCCGTCATCGCAAGCGGCGGTGCGGGCAAAATGGAGCACTTTAAGGACGCATTTTTAGCGGGCGCAGACGCATGCTTAGCGGCGTCGATTTTTCACTTCAGAGAGATCGAAATTAAGGCGCTAAAAGAATATTTAAGGCGGCAAGGCATCGAGGTGAGGTTGTAGAATTCCAGCCAAATTTAAATTATATAGCCGAAATTTAGCTGCCGAAGCGGCTAAATAGTTAAATTTTATTTTAAAATTTCATACATATTGCAAGCCCTTTGCCAAAACTCCTTAGCTTCAGAATGATTTTGCACGCCGTAATCATATCTGCCTATATCGCATGTTTTTTTATAATATATCATGGCTTTTTGCTTATCGCCGTAGTTTTCATTATACAAGGCGAAGTTATAGCAAGCAGAAAAAACGTTATCGGCATCACAAATTTTTCTATATACTGCAGCGGCTTTTACTTTATCTTGTTTTACGCCAATCCCATATTCATACGCATAAGCAAGCCCAAAGCAATCGCCGTCATTTTTATATTCATTGCATGCTTTTGTATATAGTTCCATCGCTTTTTTGTAGTTTTGTTTCGTTCCGCGTCCATTTTCATACATGAGTCCCAACTGAAAGCAACTACTAAATTTCTCCTTACTATCTTCTTTTGCTTCGCATGCTTTTTTAAAGAATTTTAGGGCCTTATCATAATTCAATTTTACTCCCTCTGCACCGTAGTGATATATTAATCCAGCACCATAGCATTCATTTGTTGTGCCGATACTTGTGCATTTTTTTTCGAGTTCTGTAGCAAAATTATAATCGGTATCTGCAAACACTAAAGACACAAAAGCGACTAAACTTAAAATAATTTTTTTCATTTTTTCTCCTTTAAAAATTTAAATTTCATAGTAATAAAATATAGTATGTTTGTGCTTTTGCTCATTTTTAATTTCTTACTCTTGTTTTTCTCTTTCTTCTCTTTTATTGGTTACAAAAAATATACAAGAAATGCCAAAAATAGAGATAGCGCTTAAAACGATCAATACCAAAGAACTCAAAGTATTGGCACCAATCCCATTTATAAATAACGTAGTCAAAGCACTCGATAATATTCCCGTAAAGAACGACAACACAAATTTTTCATATTTATCCATACGCTCTCCTTATTTAAATTTTAGTCTCAATAATACCCCTCCCCCCCTGAGAATTTGCTTAAATTTATTTTTAATTTATTCGCTATTTTACCGCGCCGAATTTTAAAATTTAGCCTTAAATTTATTGATATTTGGCTATGATTAGATAAAAATAACAAAGGTGCGATACGCAAATGATAATCTCGGCGGGACGAAACGAAGTATTTCCATTCGCGCTACCTATGGGCGTGGGGCTAATCGATATGAGCATAAATCTGACGGCATTTTTGCAAAAGCGCGCTATGGCAGGCTTTTACGCTAAATATGAGCGCGATTTTGCGGATGAGCGGGCGGCGGATTTAGCGGCTCTGGCGCCTTTTGCGACGCACTCGCAAGCGGACAATGAGCTAAATTTAGCAAATCCGTCCGCCTCGAGAAAGGCGAATTTATCTCAAAATCCCGATAAAATTTTAAATGCATTGCCGAGCGAGATCATTTTCGTGGGTTCTGCAGGGCTATATAAAGAGGGTGAAATTCTAAAAATTTATGAAAGTAGATCGGCTGTAAACTACGAGATATTAGCGCTTTATGGGCTTTCATACTCTCCGATTAACTATGAAATTATAGCTAGGGATTCTGCCGATGTTTCATATGAAACAATAACTAATAGCTCAAATTTTATCACGACTGATAAAAAATCTGCGCTAAAATTTTTTGAGCGAGGTTATTTTTTAGAGAATATGGAATTTTTTGCGGTTCTTAAGGTAGCACAAAAATTTCAAATTCCCGCTTACGGAATTTTTTGTGCGACGAATTTCTGCGATTCAAATGCTCACGCAGATTTTTTAAAAAATCACGCCGCTGCAAAAGAAAATTTAACTAAATATCTAAAAACTAAGGCATTAATTTGAAAAATATCTTTGATTTTACGATGAAAGAGCTTGAAAATTTCGTCGAACCAAAATTTAGAGCCAAGCAAATTTACGAATGGATTTACAAAAAGAATGTGGATGACTTCACACAAATGCTAAATCTACCAAAAGAGATCCGTCAAAGTTTAGCTCAAAATTTTTATTTAGACCCGCTTGAATGCGTCAGATCCGAAACAAGTAGCGATGGCAGTATCAAATACCTTTTCGCTCTCAAAGACGGCAAGACGATCGAAAGTGTCCTGCTGCCGATGAAGGATGAGCTGCGAGACGAAAACGAAAAAATCATAAGACACGCGCGCTATTCAATCTGCGTAAGTTCGCAAGTAGGCTGCAAAATTGGCTGCAGCTTCTGCTTGACAGCAAAAGGTGGCTTCGTACGAAATTTAACTCCAGGCGAGATCGTGGCTCAAATTTGGCTCATCAAGAAAATGAACGCGATCCCGTACGAGCGTCGCGTCAATGTCGTATATATGGGGATGGGCGAACCACTTAATAACCTAGACAACGTTGCCAAAGCCGTGCAAATTTTAAAAGAAAACGACGGACTCGCCATAGCGCCGCGTCGCCAAACTATAAGTACGAGCGGACTTTCTACGCAGATAAAAAAGCTTGGCGAAATGGATCTTGGCGTGCTACTCGCGATCTCGCTGCACGCAGTGGATGATAAACTGCGTGAAAAACTAATGCCGATAAATCGCGCCTACAATATCGCATCGATCATGCA